>NZ_JACJSC010000034.1 GCF_014697575.1 Planktothrix sp. FACHB-1365
TAAATTCCTCGACATTAGCCCCAATATGACTATTAATAATACTAGCCATATTGGATGCCTTGTTCCCTGAGCCTTCCGGTAATCCTTGACTTTTTTCAGTTTTTCTATTAAAGTTGTTAGCATCTTTATTTTAGAAAAAATAAGCGACCGCTCTTGATTTTATCAGGTAGCGATCGCTCTTTCTTTACTCTTTTCCCCCCGACTTTGAAACAGCCCTGCCGTGTCCGGGGGGAGAAAGAGAGGGAGAAATATGGGGAGAAAATATTATTCTTCAATGTGTTGAAATTACAAAAGTAGAAAATTGCTGGTCAAATGAAACTGTCTACGATTTAGAGATTGAAGGTAGTCATTCTTTTCTTACTGAAGTTTGCACAGTTCATAACTGCGGTAGCGGTACAACAGCCTATGTTGCGGAACAGTGGGGACGCAGATGGATAACCTGCGATACCTCAAGAGTAGCAATAACCCTAGCCAAACAACGTTTGATGACCGCCACCTTTGACTATTATCAACTGGCACAACCACAAGAAGGCGTAAGCAGTGGATTTCAATATAAAACTGTTCCTCACATTACTCTCAAATCTATTGCTAATAATCCCGAAATTCGGGAAGGTATGAAGCGAATAGAAATAGAGCAAGCGATTCAGAAATACGCAGACCAAGAAACCCTCTACGACCAACCTTTAATAGATAAATCCAGAGTCAGAGTTACTGGCCCATTTACAGTTGAAGCCGTACCCGCCCCGATTGTAAAACCTTTGGATGAGGCAGAAGCAAATAATACGCCCGTTGCCGACCAATCAATTGCCCGTACTGGCGAGACTTTACGCCAATCTGAGTGGCGCGACGAACTGCTAAAAACCGGAATTCGAGGTAAAAATGGGCAATACATTCTTTTTTCACGAGTCGAACCTTTACCGGGTACTCGTTGGCTTCATGCTGATGCCGAAACCAAACCCAACGACTTAGGTGCTAATAGCGTCAAAGAAGCTGGCGGTACTTACGATAAACCGATGCGAGTTGTCATTTCCTTCGGGCCAGAACACGCACCCATTGAACAACGCCAAGTTACGCAAGCCATTGAAGAAGCGCAAACTTTAGTTCCAAAACCCAAATTAATCATCTTTGCTGCTTTCCAATTTGACCCTGAAGCCGCAAAAGACATCGACGAAACCAACTGGCCCGGTGTCACCCTTCTGAAAGCACAAATGAACATGGATATGCAGACAGAAGACCTGAAGAAAAAACGCTCCAGTAACGATAGCTTCTGGCTGATGGGTCAACCAGATGTTGCCCTTCGCCGCATCAACCGAGGAGAAGATGCAGGTAAGTGGGAAGTAGAAGTTTACGGCTTCGATTACTACAACACCAAAACTGGTAACATCGAATCTGGCAGCGTCGAAAAAATTGCTGTATGGATGCTGGATACTGATTATGACGGCAGAAGCCTTTTCCCCCGTCAGGTTTTCTTCCCGATGGCAGGAGAAAAAGATGCTTGGTCACGCCTAGCCCGCAATCTCAAAGCGGAAATTGATGAGGATTTAATCGAGTCCTATCAAGGGACTGTCTCGTTGCGCTTTGAAATAGGTGAATATCAGCGCGTTGCTGTCAAAATTGTAGACGATCGAGGAATTGAGAGTTTGAAGATTATTCGGTTAACGCCATGAACTACGGTTTAAACCGGCTTCAAGAATTTCCACTTTGTCTGCGCTTGCTGCGAGAAATTCATACAGAATTACTCAAAGACGTGCGAGGAAGCGATCGCACACCGGGAGAATTTCGCAAAAGTCAAAATTGGATTGGCCCTCAAGGTTGTAATCTCGGTACTGCGGCTTATGTACCTCCAACAGTTGCAGAAATGCACCAATCTCTCGACAACCTAGAGAGATTTTTGCACGATAACAATTCTTTACCTGTACTGATTCATTGCGGATTAGCTCACGCTCAATTTGAAACAATACATCCTTTTTTAGATGGAAATGGACGGATTGGACGATTATTAATTACGTTTTTACTTTGTCAGCAAGGAATACTGCAAAAGCCTTTACTATATCTCAGTCATTATCTAAAATTTCACCGAATAGAATATTACGATCGCCTGATGGCAATTCGCACTCATGGTGATTGGGAAGGGTGGTTAAAGTTTTTTCTTCAAGGTATTTTTGAAGTCAGTCAGTCAGCAACAACAACAGCCCGTTCTATTCTGGAAATGCGCGAAAAACACCGCGAAATTATTGGGCAGCAAATGTCCAGTAGCACTTATGGATTGCGCTTGCTAGATTTACTTTTCCACCAGCCACTCGTGAATATTCGTTTGGTCGAAAATGAACTGCAATGTACTTACGCAACTGCTAGTAAAATAGTCGATAAATTTGTAGAATTTTCTTTGCTTCAAGAAGTTACAGGTTGGCAACGCAACAGACTTTATCGTTACGAACCCTATCTCAATCTTTTTGAAAGTAGCTACACATTAATCAATCCAGAAAAATCTGATTCTATACCCTCAACTCAAAGTTAATATTTTTTTAAGACAGCAAATTCTATGTCATCAAAAACTAATATCGATCAACTTATCATCAATTCTCCCTACGAAGAACCTAAACAATATTGGCACTACGATCGCACCTCTCGTTTATTCAGTCTAGCAGAAGGAAGAAGACCCGCAGGCTATATCATTGCCTCCGAAAGCTCCAAAACCTTCGACGATCCTGGTAAATTTGTCGAAATTCCTTTAGTTAATCAAATTCGTCCCCGCGTTAAAGCTTGGTGCAATGAAGGACACCCAGGCGTTACAGGCGTTACCAAGCGTTTGCTAGAACATTGGCACAATTCCGAAGAACGTGACTTTCCCTTCTTTTTTTGCCAGTTAGAAGCCATAGAAACCTTAATCTGGCTAACAGAATCTCCACCATCTGAAAAAGTTGGAATTGACATTGCTTCTGATGGAGGAAACTTCCAACGCCTCTGCTGCAAAATGGCAACAGGTTCCGGTAAAACGATTGTTATGTCCATGCTAATTGCATGGCAAATTATAAATAAAGTTACCTATCCTCAAGACTCTCGCTTTTCTAAAGCTATTTTTGTAGTTGCCCCTGGACTTACTGTTAAGAATCGCCGGCAAGTTCTCATTCCCTCTGCTGAAAATAACTACTACGAAATTTTTAACATTGTTCCTCTCGGTTTGTTCGATAAACTTCTTCAAGGTAAAGTTTTAATTCGTAACTGGCACGCCTTAAATTGGGAAACTGAGGAGCAAATCGCTAAAAAGAAAAGCGTTGATAAACGGGGTGCAAAAAGTAACGAAGCTTACGCACGAGATGTTTTAGGTGAACTTGCCAACTCTAGCAATATTGTTGTGATCAACGATGAAGCACACCACGCATGGCGCATAGCTGCTGAATCCAAAGTTAAAGGTGTCAGTTGGAAAGGTAATCGAGAATACTTACTTGCCAAACTGATTCGGTTAGTTGAAGAATTTGTACATTCAGATTTAATTGAAATTACTCCGCCATTATTTAATAGGGACGAAATTCGACGACGTATCCTTCTCACCCTGAACCTGAGAAAAGTTGTTCAACACATCTGGAACGCTATTTATTTAGACAATACAGAAGTAGTTGAACCTGTTTTCGATCCAGTTCATCCAATCCGTTCTACAGGTGATATGCGTTCTTGGTACACAGGTAAACCTTGTGAATACACTCGTAAATCTCATATCAACTGCTGCATATTTGACAGCACATGGGAAGCAAGCGAAGCTTATGAACTTGATCGAGAAAGAAACAATCATATTGTGGATGCTTGGGTGAAAAACGATCACCTGGGATTTGAGATTCTTTACATATTTGAAGGCGTTGTTCGCAAATATCGCCCCGATTTCATTATCCGACTGAAAACTGGTAATTTCTTGATTCTGGAAATCAAAGGACAACCGACTCGCCAAGATGAAGCCAAATGGGGATTTTTAGATCAGTGGATTAAAGCAGTTAACCAGCATGGAGGATTTGGATACTGGCAGCGTGCTATATCAACAAATCCATCTGACGTTAGGCTAATCTTGGAGACAGCTACATTACAACTAGCATAAAGTTACTTATCTTTATTGAAAATAATATCTAAACAATCGACTTCTGAAAATATGTCATCTCCAGGAAAGTGAAAAAACATCGTTGACACCACCCATCCACCCACAGCGCCGGAATTTTAAATCTCGCCTTCCGAAAAACTGGGTAAGATAGCCACTTTCAAGAGCGGACACTTAATTTGTCAAATTATTAAAAAAGGACACTTAATTTGTCAAGGAGTAGCTATTGAAGTGAGTTTAGGCTAGAATTGGGGAAATCGTTGCTCTGCTTAGGTTTAAAAGCTTTTTATTAACGAGGTCAATAATTTGACAAGTGGACAAATAATTTGGCAATCGACAAATCTGAAAGAAATGGAGAGGTAGCGATGACTCAAGCGATACCCAAATTAATGACTTTTGATGAGTTTCTGGAATGGAAACCAGAAATCGGACATTATGAACTACATAATGGAGTAATTGTTGAGATGCCTAATCCAACAGGGCAACATTCAGTAGTGGCAGGTTTTCATGCTGCCGAATTTAACTTTGAAATCCGGCGATTGGCACTTCCTTACTTTATTCCCAAGGAATGTACGATTAAATTTAGCGATAACTCTGGCTACGATCCAGATGTCATTGTATTAGATAAACAAGCCGTAGCAGCCAATGAGTCTCGATGGGAAAGAGAATCAGTTATTATCCGGGGAGATTCCATAAAATTAGTGGTTGAAGTTGTCAGCACAAATTGGCGCGATGATTATGCACATAAAATGATTGACTACGAAGCATTAGGCATTGGTGAATATTGGATTGTAGATTATCTGGGTTTAGGAGGTAGCCGTTATATTGGTTCTCCCAAACAGCCTACTTTGTCGGTTTATCAGTTAGTTGATGGCGAATATCAAATTAAACTATTTCGGGGAGATGAAAAAGTTGAATCTGCTGTATTTCCAGAGTTAAATTTGACAGCATTACAAATTTTTAGCGGTGGGTAAGCGATCTTGTTGTTAATCTTATTATAGTCAAACGCCTTTTACTATAATAAGATTTGGTTACACCTATCTTATCCGAAGAACGTGATTTTCCCTTCTTTTTCTGTCAGTTAGAAGCCATAGAAACCTTAATCTGGCTAACAGAATCTCCACCATCTGAAAAAGTTGGAATTGACATTCCTTCCGATGGGGGAAACTTTCAACGCCTCTGCTGCAAAATGGCAACAGGCTCTGGTAAAACGATTGTTATCTCCATGCTAATAGCATCGACAACAGCATAACGTGACAAGTTAATCGCAAAAATGTCGGGTTATGTGGATAACGGGGTTACTTTAAGCACATTAGAGGAAATCCAGAAAGACCCCCCTGATGAAAATATTGCAGCTATCTATCTCAATACAGTTGAGGTCAGAATTAATTGGCTCGTAGGGTGAGCAAGGACTCACCCTCTTGTTAATTTAACCTCTCATTTTTTCCGACCAAACACGAGTCGGTAAACCCCAAACATAAATGAAACCTTCGGCGGCTTTGTGATCAAATACATCCTCAGAACCATAGGTTGCTAAGTCGTGACTATAGAGAGAATTTTCAGATTTGCGACCCACAACAGTTGCATTTCCTTTGAACAATTTCACCCGAACTGTACCGGAAACTTGGGCTTGAGTTTGTTGGATAAAGGCATCTAAAGCCGCTTTTAACGGACTATACCACAAGCCATTATAAACTAACTGACTATAGGTTTCTTCAATGCCCCGTTTATACCGAGTGACATCGGCAGTTAACGTTAAACTTTCTAAATCTCGGTGGGCATTAATTAACACAATCATCGCCGGAGATTCGTAAATTTCCCTTGATTTAATCCCAACTAAACGGTTTTCAATCATGTCAATGCGTCCGACCCCATGATTTCCAGCAATTTCATTTAATTTTCCAATTAATTGAACGCCGTTTATGGTTTCCCCGTTTAAACTGATAGGAACCCCATTCTCAAACCCAATTTCAATATATTCCGGTTCGTTAGGCGTTTCAGCAATGGGTTTTGTCATTGCATAAACTTCTTCTAAAGGTTCCGTCCAAGGGTCTTCTAAGGGCCCCGCTTCAATGGCAATTCCCAATAAGTTTTTATCTAAACTGTAGGGGGAGGATTTTTTCACCGGAGAAGCAATGCCAAATTTTTCTCCATAAGCAATGGTTTCTTCCCGACTCATTCCCCATTCCCGCGCGGGGGCTAGAATTTTCAATTTCGGGTTTAATGCACCTACAGACACATCAAATCGCACTTGGTCGTTGCCTTTTCCAGTACAACCATGAGCAATAGCATCCGCACCGTATTTTTCCGCTACTTCCACTAAGGTTTTCGCAATGAGCGGACGAGCTAAAGCAGTGGCGAGGGGATAACGATTTTCATACAACGCATTGGCTTGAATAGCTGGGAAAGCGTAATCTTTAACAAAGCTTTCCTGCACATCAATCACTAACGATTCTACAGCACCGGAGTCTAAGGCTTTTTGTTTGACTGGCCCCAGTTCATCCCCCTGTCCTAAGTCTACAGCCAGGGTAATCACTTCTTTAACGCCAAATTCATTTTTTAAGTAGGGGATACAAACGGAGGTATCCACCCCACCGGAATAAGCAAGCACAACTTTTTCAGCGCGACCCATGATTAATATGTTCTCCTGAAGTAACCAAATGTTACATTATCTCGTCTTTGATGCTCTTTGGATGTCAGGGATTGAGAATATTTAGTTTTGAGTCGCAAAAACACGAGAAGGCTAGATTTTAGGCCTGTGAGTGGTTAATAATAAGATTGATTGAGGGTTTAGGTTATAAAAACTGTGTTTTTAAGTGTTGTCATTCCGACTTATAATCGTTTAGCGATTTTACAAAAGTGTTTACAAGCGTTAGAACAACAACAATATCATCATCCGATTACCGATTATGAAGTGGTTGTTGTCGATGATGGTTCAACGGATGGAACCTTAATTTGGTTAGAGGAAAATCGGTTAAAATTGCCCCATGTTCGGGTATTGTGTCAATCCCATCAAGGGCCAGCCGCCGCTAGAAATTTAGGGGTAGAAGAGGCAAAAGGGGAGATTATTATTTTTATTGATAGTGATTTAGTTGTCACTGAAACATTTTTACAATCCCATGCAAATACATTAGCAGAAGGATACAAAACCTCAGATAAAATATTTACCTATGGTCGGGTGATTAATACTTGTAATTTTGAGAATCCTACGTCTGAACCTTATAAAATAACCGATTTTTCGGCGGCTTATTTTGCGACGGGAAATGTTGCGATCGCTCGTCATTGGTTAATTGAAGCCGGATTATTTGATTGTCAATTTAAACAATATGGTTGGGAAGATTTAGAATTAGGAGTGAGGTTAAAAAAGTTAGGCTTAAAATTAATTAAATGTCCTGATGCTGTCGGTTATCATTGGCATCCGGCTTTTAGTTTAGAAGAGTTACCGAAATTAATAGACCGAGAAATTCAACGAGGAAGAATGGGGGTTTTATTTTATCAAAAGCATCCCTCATTTGAAGTTAAGATGATGATTCAAATGACAATATTACATCAAATATTATGGGGTTTATTGTCTTTAGGAGGGTATTTAAACGAAAAAACAATGGCAGGATTGCTACAAAATTTAATTAATCAAGGAAAACCTCAGTTAGCCTTAGAAATAGCCAGGATATTTTTGAATTGGTATAATGTGAAAGCGGTTTATGCTGCTTATCAGGAGTTGAAATAAAACTCCAGGTGATCCATCACACAGTTTGCTAAACTTGGGGTGTAAATACAAATTTCTATAAAATAGTATTTCTAAAATTAATCAAAGCTTACTATTGTATTATATCCCTTGATTTAGATAAAAAATACATGAGTAAATACCTTAATAAAATTTTGAGTTTGCAAGGCGTGATTCTAAGTGGAATTACACTCATTACTTTGTTCAGTATTCGTCAGAGTGGAGGGTTACAACCATTAGAATTAAAAGCTTATGATCTAATGATGAGATCGCGTTCTGACCCTGGACTTGATTCACGGTTACTGATTGTTGAAATTACAGAAACCGATATTCAAACAATCAAACAATGGCCGATTCCTGATGGAATTTTAGCCCAAGTTTTAGCTAAATTACAACAACATCAACCCCGTGCCATTGGTATTGACATCTATCGAGATATTGCTGTCCCTCCGGGTCATTTTGAATTGGTTCAACAACTGCAAAAACCGAATATTATTGGTGTTACGAATATCAGCATTCCCTCAACACCCCCTCCGCCAACAATGCCTTCTAAACAAGTTGGGTTTGTAAATATTCCAATTGATCCCGATGGAGTTGTCCGTCGTCAATTGATATTTATAAGGGATAAAAAAACCGTATTAACGGCTTTTTCTCTACAATTAGCTTTACTTTATCTCAAAGCTGAGGGAATTATTCCTAAGCTTAATACTAAGGGTCAATATCAATTAGGAACTGTTAGTTTTGATAAATTGCAATCGAATTCAGGAGGATATCAAAACATTGATGCAAAAGACTATAAATTCTTACTCAATTATCGAACTAAAAAAATTGCACAGACTGTGACATTAATGGAGGTTTTAAAGGGCAATTATAAACCCGAATGGGTTCAGAATAAAATTGTTTTAATCGGAACAAATTCCCATAGTGTAAAAGATGCTTTCTTAACTCCCTATCAGGACAGAAATATGCGATTTCAGGAAATGCCAGGAATTAAGGTTCATGGTCAGATGGTCAGTCAGATTCTGAGTGCGGTTTTAGATGGAAAACCTCTATTTAGATTTTGGTCAGAACCTTGGGAATGGTTATGGATCATTACCTGGGGAATTTTAGGAGGGTATTGGGGATATAAAATTAAGCATCCATTGATTTTAATTGCGGGTAATTTCCTGGGGTTAATCATTTTGTTTGGAGTCAGTTATGGGTTATTTTTACAACTATTTTGGATACCTGTTGCTGCTCCTAGTTTGGCCTTTATTTTAACTTTTTTTGTCACAATTATTTATCAAGATTGGAAATCTCAACAACAGCAAAAAATCGTCATGAAGCTATTAGGACAACAAACTTCCTTGGAAATTGCTAATGCTTTATGGAATAAGCGATCGCATTTAATTGACTCAGGATTTTTACCCCCCCAAACTTTAACCGCAACGATTCTATTTACAGACTTAAAAAACTTTAGTACCATTGCAGAGAAACAATCCTCAGAAGCTTTAATGAATTGGTTAAATCAATATCTAAGTTTGATGACAGATATTGTCTTAAATCATAATGGAATTGTTAGTAAATTTACCGGTGATGGATTAATGGCTGTGTTTGGGGTTCCTGTTCCTCGAATCCATTTAAAAGATATTGCTAAAGATGCAGAAAATGCCGTTGATTGTGCTTTAGAAATGGGCCAATGTTTATCAGAATTAAACCAAAAATGGCAACAACAAAAATTACCTGTGGTGAGAATGCGAATTGGGATTTATACCGGGACTGTCACCGTCGGCAGTTTAGGGGGAAAAAATCGCTTAGAATATGGGGTAATTGGCGATAGTGTTAATATTGCTTCCCGTTTAGAAAGTTGTGAAAAAGACCGTCATGTCGGAGAATGCCGAATTTTGACGACAACAGAAACGTTAATTTACTTACCGAAAAAATACAACGTAGAATCTTGGGGAGAGTTAAACTTGAAGGGGAGAGAAAAATCGGTTGAAGTTTATCAAGTATTAGGGTTATAGCAACCACCAAGGTTGTTAGGACACAGACGGATGCAGTAAACCTGGCGGTGAAGTCTTTTCTCCCGGTGTTCCCTGTTCCCTGTTCCCTGTTCCCTACTATAAAATAAAATTGTTTTTGAGATTAAAATCAAAATTTGAGTGGAGAAAAGGTGCAATGCTAAAATTATTATTCTCAATCCCATTAAGTTTAAAAATTTTAATATTAAGTTTAGGATTTTGGGTGATTCCCGTCCCTATACAAGCTGAACAAACTCCTGTAGTTCCCTATGATACTGAAGGCGGTACAGAAGACACAAAACCCGGAGCAACGCGAGTAATTCCCGATGATAGAAAAAGCGGTAAACAAAACAGAAGACCCAGATCTCCCCTAATTCCCCGTGATATAGATGGCGGTACAGAAAATACACAACCCGGAGGAACACGAGATCAATGTTTCACTTCAGAGAATGTTAAACCCTTAACTGCTTTAATTCCCAAGAGCGAAAAACAATTAGAATTAACAATTTCACCCCATCCAAGTTTATTAATTTATTTCCCTCCCAGCCAAGCTGAAACGGCTGATTTTGTTATCTATAATAATAACACGAATCAACTGGTTTATAAAATTACATTAAATCTTCCCAAAACTGGAGGAATTTTAATGATTAATCTACCTAAAAATAGTCCTGAATTACAAACAGAAATCCCCTATCGTTGGACAGTTCAACTCAATTGTCCGGGTTCTAATCCTCCCTTTATTCAAGGACTAATTCAACGCAATATTCTTACACCAGAACTCACCCAAAAGTTAGCAGAAACTCCCACAGATAAGCACTGGTTAATTTATGCTCAAGCCGGAATTTGGCATGATGCGATCGCTAATCTAGCTGAACAACTTCGCCAAAATCCTAATGATCAACAATTAAAAGAAAATTGGCAAAAACTCCTGAATGAAGTGGAATTAAATTTGATCGTCACTGAACCCTTGATTTAACTAAAAATCAATACTATGAAACTGCAACATTTAGGATTAACAACCTTATTCACCTTATTAACTACCCTAACCCTAACAGAACATCCCAGCCTGTTTTTCTGGGAATCATTACAAATAGGGAATGGGGTATTTGCCCAAACCGTTACAGAACAAAAAGCAGAAGCAGACCGATTATTAGATCAAGGAGTACAACAATTTGAAAGCAGCCAACATCAAGCCGCAATTCAGTCATGGGAAATGGCATTAAAAATTTATCATGAAATTGGCGATCGCAAGGGAGAAGGGAATACTCTCAACAGTTTTGGCATTGCTTACAATCGTTTAGGACAGTATCAAAAAGCGATTGAGGTCTATCAACAGTCTTTAACCATTAGACGTGAAATTGGCGATCACAACGGAGAATGGAGTTCTCTCATGGGTTTGGGGAATACTTACCTTAACTTAGGACAGTATCAAAAAGCCATTGATTTCTCTCGACAATCTTTAACGATTTCACGTGAAATCGGCAACCGCTTTGGAGAAGGGAATGCTCAGGTCAATTTGGGCATTGCTTACTGGTACTTAGGACAGTATCAAAAAGCCATTGAGTTCTATCAACAATCTTTAACGATTTCACGTGAAATAGGTGATCGTGATGGAGAAGGGCGTGATCTCAACAATTTGGGTGCAGCTTACAATAGTTTAGGACAGTATCAAAAAGCCATTGAGTTCTATCAACAATCTTTAACTATTAAACGTGAAATCGGCAACCGCTTTGGAGAAGGGCGTACTCTCCATAATTTGGGTGCAGCTTACGATAGTTTAGGACAGTATCAAAAAGCCATTGAGTTCTATCAAAAGTCTTTAGCTATTACCCGTGGAATTGGCGATCGCAATGGAGAAGGATATTCTCTCAACAGTTTAGGCTGGACTTTGTTTAAATTGGGTAATCTTCCTGAAGCAGAAAAACATCTATTCGCGAGTCTTGAAGTTAAAGAATCTCTGCGACAAGATATTAAAGATGATCTCAATAAAGTGTCTTTATCCGAAACTCAACGCAGTACCTACAATACACTTCAAGAAGTTTTAATTGCTCAAAATAAAATTAATCAAGCCTTAGAAGTTTCTGAACGGGGACGGGGGAGAGCATTAGCCGAGTTATTAGCCCAACAATTTACTTCTGATTCAAACCAGTTTTCTCCAGTCGTTTCTTTAGCCCAACTTAAAAAAATTGCTCAACAACAAAAAGCAACAATTGTTGAATATTCCATCGTTGGGGATGATTTTTCTATAGAGGGTAAACCACAATCACAAGAATCAGAATTGTATATTTGGGTGATTAAACCAACAGGAGAAGTTGAGTTTAGACGATCAGATCTTAAACCCCTGTGGCAACAACAAAATACAGACCTGAGCCGTTTAATTTTTGCAGCCCGTTGTTTTGATAATGATGCCTGTAAAAGTGATTTTACGGTAGCTTCTGCCAGAGGTGAATTAACTCGAACCCAGACCCGCAGTAGTGGTTTATTTAATGTTAATGCCGATGCTCGGGTACAAGCTCAAAATATTCCCATTCCATCTTCTTCTAAAAACCCAGAATTTCAACAACTCTATCAACTTTTAATTCAACCCATTGCGGATTTATTACCCACAAATCCCGATGAACGAGTTATTTTTATTCCCACAGATTCGTTATTTTATTTGCCCTTTGCTGCCCTACAAGATGAAACGGGAAAATATTTAATTGAAAAACATACTATTGTTGTCTCGCCTTCTATTGCAGTTTTAGAGTCTACCCATCAAAAACGGCAAAATTTATCAAATTCAGCTTCAGATATTCTAATTATTGGCAATCCCCAAATGCCTAAAATTGCACCCAGTCCAGGGAAAGAACCTATGGCTTTAAAACCCTTACCCTTTGCCGAAAAAGAGGCAATTTCCATTGGAGAATTATTAAAAATACAACCCTTAATTGGGGCAAATGCAACGGAATCAACGGTATTAAATCGCCTGGAAAATGCTAGAATTATTCATTTTGCCACTCATGGAATATTTGATAATATTCAACCGTTAAATAGTGGGATAGCCTTAACTCCTTCAGGTTCGGAAGATGGATTATTAACGGCGGATCAAATCTTTGGGTTAAAATTAAATGCGGAATTAATAGTATTAAGTGCCTGTGACACGGGGTTAGGAGAAATTACTGGAGATGGAGTGATTGGGTTATCTCGTTCTTTTTTGAGTGCCGGAGTTCCCAGTTTAGTCGTGTCATTGTGGTCAGTGGATGATCAAGCAACGGGGGAATTAATGACACAATTCTATCAAAATCTACAAACTACAAAAGACAAAGCCCAAGCGTTAAAACAGGCGATGTTAACGGTTAAAAAGACTAATCCGAATCCCTATTATTGGTCAGCGTTTATGCTAATGGGTGAGGCGTTGTAGGGATTGGAATTCATTATATAGCAGGAATAGAGAATAGGGTAAAAACGTTTTATTGTCTAGGTTTCCTATTTCCTGTTATTATTGTATAATTAAATTAACTCCGTAATATTTATTGCATCTGTTTCCCTCGTTAGAGATCCCTATAAAAATAAAAAATCTATGCGTAAACAAACCATTCAATATACATCACCGTTAGATGCCTTAGTTGCTGTTGCTAAACGACTGAGCTTATACGAAAACCAGCAAAAAATTGACTCAGAGGAATTCTTTAACCAGTATAATCGCGGGCTTTTATCCGATGATATTCTATTTATAGAATGGGCTAATGATTACCGTCACTACCTAGCTTTACATCAGGAACTCGCCCAAAGACTCAATGATGCTGCCTAATATTTTATCGGATTACCTAGCTCAAATTGAACAAGCTATTCTATACAGTAGCAATGTTTATGTTGAGCGTTATGAAGAAGAAATTTTAACTCCAAAACGAGCTAATCTAAGAATTAGATTGCGTTTCAATCAGACTCACCTACTAGAAATTAATGAAGCAATCATCGTTGCAGATAATCAATTAGACTTTCTCGATTACCGTTACCATTTTCAAGATGAAAATAATTGCCTAATTTTTCGCTATGACAGTACGCCTCATTTTCCCAATCTCCCAAACTTTCCCCATCATAAGCACTTGCCAAATGATGTGATTGCTTCTGAAAAGCCTGAAATCCCTCAAGTGTTAAAAGAAGCAACTCAGATATTAGCATCAAATTGAATCAATCTAGCTACGTCTACTTAGATTTAATGGAGATTTTAAAACAGTCTAAACCCCACCAAATCGTTCAATGGGCCAAAACCGGAATACAGCACGACCAATAATATTTTCTTGGGGAAGAAAACCCCAAACATGGGAATCATTACTATCGTTGCGATTATCTCCCATGACAAAATAGGAATTTTCTGGAACTTTCACCGGAGGTAATTCATAATGGGGTTCTTCCGCAATATACCGTTCAAATAGAGGCTGATTATTAATATAAACTCGACCATTTTTAACTTCTACAATTTCACCCGGTTTACCAATAATCCGTTTAATAAAAGCTTGATCGGCTGCATAACCAATCTCTTGTAATTGAGAGGGGGGATTAAACACAATAATATCGCCAAATTGAGGAGAATCTAAATAATAGGAGACTTTTTCAATCACTAAGCGATCGCCAATTTCTAAAGTCGGAAACATGGAATCTGAAGGAATAAACCGAGGTTCAGCAATAAACGTTCTAATTAATAGGGATAATCCTAATGCGATCGCTAAAATTAGAATATTCTCTTTAATTTTATCCCAATTACTTTTTTCTTTGTTATTTTCGGTTTTTGAAGTTTGACTTGCGGTTTTTTCTTCAGATTTCATGGTTCCTTCCCAGAATATCATCATCTCATAAATTAAGAATTAAGAACCTCTGTTCAATAGCGATTCTTAATTCTCAATCTTAATCCCTTGAACTTCAAGGGTAAAGGTTTAATTATCCGTTGAGGATTTGCGAGAGTGAAAACGGATTCCTAAAAAGACATCATAGAGAAAACTCCAAAAGTCTTTTTTCCCTTCTAGGATTCCTAAAGTTTGGGGGGAACCTTTTTCATCTAGTAGGGGTTTCATAAATTCATAAGTTGGCTTGTAATAATACCAAGGAATAGAGGGCCATAAATGATGAATCAAATGGTAATTTTGCCCCAAAATTAACAGATTTAAAATCGGACTTGGATACACCCTGGCATTTTTCCAACGATTGCGTTCTTGAAAAGGGCGATGGGGTAAATAGTCAAAGAATAAACCCAAGGCTATCCCGACGACTAAAGCCGGACAAAACCAGAAGTTTAGAATATAGTCAAGAAACCCATAATGAATCGAGATGCTAACAATCGTCACCACAAATAAGCGGCTCAAAAACCACTCCAGAAGTTCATACTTTTTCCAGAGTTTGCGTTTGAAGAAAAACACTTCATGGTAAAAGAACCGTGCCGCGATTAACCACAGAGGCCCACCTGTGGAAACAAAATGATCGGGATCATTGTCTGGATCATTAACGTGGCAGTGATGTTGGATATGCACCCGTGTAAACACAGGAAAAGCGAACCCTAACATTAAAGCACTACCATGTCCTAACACCGCGTTGAGAATGCGGTTTTTGTGAGCAGAATTATGGGATGCGTCATGAATCACTGTCCCGGAAAGGTGCAGTGCCAAAACATTAATCAAAAAACAACACCAGTCTGGCCAACCCCAACGCCAGTATCCCAACGTGGAATAGATCACCAGAGCTACTGCGACGAAAAACATCAGTAGCGTAGTGTTAAAACCACCCTCTGGGGTGAGGTATTCTTTGGGGACTGTCAGTGGCTTGCTTGCCTCCGACATTACGCTTTGCACTCCTTGAAGTTTCACACCTGAGTATTTTATGAGAAAAGTAACAGATTGTAAAGATTTATGAAATAGCTAAACAGGAACGTAACAGCTTAAAATACCACGATTTTATCCCCTGGAGGAAATAATTTATGTCTCGTTCACGATTTCGCCCATCCTTACTCGGACTCGTAAGTTTATCCATTACCCTATCACTAATGGGTTATCCAACCGAAGTTAAGGCTCAACCCACCTCGAATAATTCGCGTTCTCAGTGGCTAAGTTTACCCAGTTTAAGGGATTTACTGCAACTCCGCCGCAACGCCGAGCAATCCCAACAACCCATTCAGGTTTCCCCCCCCAATTCCACACAAACCCCTCCCCCTCAAACCCTTCCCCCTACCTCAAACCCTCCTATTCCTCAAGTGGAAGTCGAAACTGGGGAAACAGAGATTGCGCGGTTTCGATGTGAAGTGATTGGCGGTCAATATACCGTCATGTATTATCCAGTCAGTCAACCCAATCAAGGCTATGCTTGGGCCGTTCCCAGTAATATGGGGGGAGGATGGACGCCCGAACGCCGTTGCTCCGAAATTAGTCGCCGTTTAGAGTCCTATCGTCCCGATGGGTTATCTGAACTGAGTACAGCGATTGAAAACGGTTATAATACGTTGTGCGCCACAACCGAAGATGTGCCTCAATGTCGGATTGTGTTAACGGTTCCTCCTGGGGAAGATCCCTTATTTGTGCGTGATCGCATTTTCCAAAACTTGGTTATTGCGGATAGTGGTCAAAGCACCCAAGGCGTTTATACCCTTGTCGATGAAAAAAGCACCGGAGACGTTATTCGAGGGGTGTTAGGTGGTTCTCGAAATCGTCAAGGAATTCCCCTGCGTCAATTCCTCGATCCCACCGACGGGGGCACTGGATCACGTTTGAACCCCCGTTATTTTCCGAAGTAGGCAATAAAACCCAAAATCCCCTCGTAATTCGTAATTCGTAATTACCTCCCAAACACCGGATTCTGAATTCTTGATTTTTATGTGTCCCTGACATGGTTAAATTTTCTTTATGCTTTGTAGAGATGTTCCCAGGAATGTCTCTACAAATAATTCCCTAGAAGTTTATTGAGTCATGCAACCGCAAAATCTACTGCACCGAACCAAAATAGTCGCTACAATTGGCCCTGCTACACAGAAGCCTGACGTTCTGCGCGCGTTGATTGAAGCGGGTGCAACGACTCTACGATTGAATTTTTCCCATAATACCCATGAGGATCATCAACGCAGTATTCGCTTGATTCGACAAACGGCCTTTGAACTCAACCAACCTGTCGGAATTTTACAAGACCTGCAAGGCCCAAAAATTCGATTGGGTAAATTTGAGAATGGTTCAATTATTCTCAACCGAGATGATTTGTTTATTCTCACCAGCGAGGATGTCGTCGGAACTCAGGAAATCTCCTCCGTAACTTATCAACCTTTAGCCGATGAAGTTCCAGAAGGGGCAATTATTCTCCTCGATGACGGTAAAGTTGAGATGTTCGTGGAGAAAGTTGAACCAGCAAAGGGACGCTTATATTGTCGTGTGGTCGTTGGCGGAACTCTTTCTAATAGTAAAGGGGTGAATTTTCCGGGGGTTTATCTGTCGATTAAAGCGTTGACAGAAAAAGACCGAAAAGACTTAATGTTTGGTTTAGATCAAGGAGTTGATTGGGTTGCTTTAAGTTTCGTCAGAAATCCCCAGGATGTATTAGAAATTAAAGAATTAATCGCCAGTGCAGGGAAAGATGTTCCCGTCATTGCCAAAATTGAAAAACATGAAGCCATTGAACAAATGGAAGAAATTCTGGCTTTGTGTAATGGCGTAATGGTAGCGCGAGGAGATTTAGGAGTAGAACTTCCGGCTGAAGATGTGCCGATATTACAAAAACGGTTAATTCTCACCGCTAACCGCATGGGAATTCCGGTGATTACCGCTACTCAGATGTTAGATAGCATGGTGAATAATCCCCGACCCACCCGTGCGGAAATTTCCGATGTCGCTAATGCGATTTTAGATGGTACTGATGCAGTGATGCTTTCTAATGAAACAGCCGTTGGCAAATATCCTGTAGAAGCAGTCGCAACTATGGCGCGAATTGCCGCCCGAATTGAACAAGATGGCGTCACCCGCAATATTTCTAAAGTTGAAGATACCGGACGTTCTATTCCTAATGCGATTAGTCAAGCTGTTGGGCAAATTTCCCATCAGTTGAATGCCGCAGCTATTATGACCTTAACTAAAACCGGGTCTACAGCGCGTAACGTCTCTAAATTTCGACCCCAAACCCAGATTTTAGCCATTACGCCCCATGTGGAAGTCGCTCGACAGTTAAGTTTAGTCTGGGGGGTGAAACCGCTATTAGTGTTAGATTTACCTTCGGCTGACCAAACCTTCCAAGCGGCGGTGACGGTAGCTAGAGAAAAAAACCTGCTGGCGGATGGGGATTTAGTCGTGACAACGGCCGGAACCTTACAAGGGGTAGCGGGTTCTACGGATTTAATTAAGGTGGAAGTGGTGACGGCTGCTTTAGGCAAAGGTACAGCCGTTGGTCAAGGTTGTGTAACGGGACGAGCGCGGGTTGCCCGCAGTGCCGGAGAATTGAGCGATTTTAATGTGGGAGACATTTTAGTCACTCCCCAAACCAGTGCTGATTTTGTGGATGCGATGCGAAAGGCGGTGGGTGTGGTGACTGAAGCGGATAGTTTAACCAGCCATGCGGCGATCATTGGTTTACGGTTAGGGGTTCCTGTAATTGTGGGAGTAAAGAATGCTACTCGCATGATTCGAGATGGGGTGATTTTGACGTTAGACATGGAGCGCGGTATTGTGTATTCAGGTGCTACCAGTGGTTCCCTACCGGATAACACTTTGTAACCTCTTCCCCATCCCCTCTCCGGCTCGGCGAGGGGACGATTGGTCTGTTGAGAAACCTGGCTCCTGCCTAAGTGTTGGGTTCACTTGTTATCAGATAGGATGTTCTCTATAAAAGAGTTGACTGTTCCCTGTTCCCTGATTATTGAATGAATCAAACGGTGATTTTTATTCTGGCTTTTGCTTATCTCTTAGGTTTGCTAGTAGGTGCAATCCCTTGGGTAAATTATGGAATATTAGGGTTAGGAATTATATTAGCACTTGCGACAGCCCTGAAACAAGTTTATCAGCAAAAACAATCGCGAAAAGCTAGAATTCAACAGTTTATTAAACAAAAAGAAACCCGCAAAGATGCTCTCACTGACCCGATTGAATTTGCTGCAAAAATCCCTAAACCTCCTCGTCCTAAACTGCCCTTTTGGGTGTGGTTATTAGCCGGAATCACCGCTTTTTTAGCCAGTGTTTATTTACAAATTAGAACCCCTCAACCAGCGACAAATGATATTAGTCAATTAATTCTTAATAGCGGGAATAGCCAAGATTTATTAATTACGGTTCGCGGAGAAGTGGGTAGTATTCCCCGGTTAACTCGTTCAGGACGGGGACAATTTTGGTTAAACGTAAATCAAGTTAATGAAATTACAAATAATAATACTCCGATTGCTGTTAGTCGAGATGTGAAGGGTTTAGTTTATGTGACTGTTCCTTTATTAAAAGCAACGGGGTTATATCCGGGAGAAAGTGTTGCGATTACCGGAAGTTTATATCAACCTCAACCCCCTTCAAACCCAGGGGGATTTGATTTTTATAACTATCTGGCTCAACAAGGATCTTTTGCTGGATTGCGGGGACGTTATATTAGTCATGATGATAGTCAACCTCCCCCTTGGGGATTGTGGAAAATTCGCCAACGCATTACACGCGCTCAAGCTAAATTATTAGGAGTTCCTGAAGGTTCGCTACTGAGTGCGATGGTATTAGGCCGTTTAGCGGTTGATTTACCTTACGATATTCGAGATACGTTTGTTCAAGTTGGACTCGCTCATATTCTAGCAGCTTCAGGATTTCAAGTTTCATTTTTATTGGGAGTTATTTTAGCTCTTACTCAAAGATTTTCTCCCCAAATTCGATTTATTTTAGGATTATTAACGCTTCTGTTTTACTTGGGTTTAACGGGGATTTCACCTTCTGTTTTACGAGCAACGTTAATGGGATTAGCGGTATTAATTGCCCTTTTAACCCAACGTCAAACTAAACCCTTAAATGTATTATTACTGGTAGCTATATTATTATTAATTGTTAACCCCCTTTGGATATCGGATATCGGATTTCAACTGAGTTTTTTAGCCACATTGGGATTAATGGTCACAGTTCCTCCCTTAATGCAACGGTTAAATTGGATGCCTCCCTTTTTCGCTTCTTTAATCGCCGTTCCTTTAGCCGTCATGATTTGGACATTACCCCTACAACTCTACATTTTTAAAGTTTTATCGCCCTATAGTATTCTGGTTAATATTATTGCTTCTCCTCTGATTTCAATTATTACATTAGGAGGTATGGCAAGTGCCTTAGTCGCTTTATTCATGCCGGGATTTGGAAGTGCGATTTCCCAAGTTCTTCATTATCCAATTTTAGGTTTAATTGAAACAGCCGATTATTTTAGTCACCTTCCCGGAAATTCTATTGCGGTGGGCAGTATTTCCCTAATACAATTGATTACCCTCTATAGTTTAAATCTTTTAATTTGGGGTTATTTTATCTGGGTGAATCCTCAAGAAAATCCCAAAATTTTGACTTCTAAAAAAGGCTGGATTCCTCTTTTATTTGCAGTGACTTGTGCTATATTAATAGTGGTTGCACCGGGTTGGTATACTAAAACAACCCAATTTCAAGCCACGATTCTCGGTACACCTAAAGAACCGATTTTAGTGATTGAAGAAAAAGGAAAAGTAACTTTAATTAATAGTGGAAGTCAGAACACAGCCCAATTTGTCGTTTTACCGTTTTTAAATGCTCAGGGTGTCAATGAAATTCAAGGGTCAGTTGCGACTCATCCCCAACTGGGTTTAAGTATTGGTTGGCCGTTTATTTTAGAGAATGTTCCGATTAAAAGATTTTACGATAATCCAGCCCCTAAAAAAACCTATCAAGCTACCAATGATGTCATTTTGAAAGCGTTAGCTCAACAAAAAGGAGCTTATGTTCCTTTAATATTACGTCAACCTGTGATGTTAGGTTCTGTGAAACTTGAATTATTAAATCCTCAGCCCCCAATCATTCGATTTGAAATGGGTCAAAACATTTGGACATTATTAGGAGAAACCTCTATTAATGACCAAAAACAGTTGATGGAAAGTCAAAGTTTAACCCCGACTCAGGTGTTGTGGTGGTCAGGAGAACCCTTAAGCCCAGAAATTTTATCTGTATTCAAGCCTAAAATAGCGATCGCTTCTTCTAATTCTATTGATCCTAAAACGGTACAAATCCTAAGTCAACAACAAACTCAAATCTTTTGGACGGGTCGAGATGGAGCTATTAGATGGACACCGACTCAAGGTTTTGAAACAACTTTAGATTTTGATGAAACAGATGGGTCTTTGCTTTAATAGACTGACGCAGCAAACCTAAACCCTGAAATGTTTTTCCCGTTTCCGCTTCCCTGTTCCCCGTTCCCTGCTATAATCGAAAAGTCGTCTAAAATACGATCTGAATCATTTCAGGTTTGGAGAGGTGGCAGAGTTGGTCGAATGCGGCAGACTCGAAATCTGTTAGGGGTCTTGCACTCCTCGTGGGTTCGAATCCCACCCTCTCCGTTTTGTTCGGTAACTGTTGAATAGCCTTCTTTGCATTTCAAAAAAGTGGGTGATCAGCTTAAATGTAGGTTTTGAGAAGGCTTTGAACGGATAATTTGAGCCGGAATTCCAACGACAGTTTCACCGGATGGAATATCGGAAAGTACAACCGCATTCGCACCAATGCAAACATCATCGCCAATGGTCACATTTCCCAAAATTTTCGCCCCTGCACCAATATTAACCCGTTTTCCTAATTTAGGAGCATGGAAAGGTTGATCTAAATAACGATTTCCTAAAGTCACTCCTTGGCGAATAATACAATCATCCCCAATCACACTATTTCCATGAATTACAATCCCATGTTGGTGTTCTACAATTACACGACGACCCAGTTCAACACTATAGGGTAATTCAATCCCATAGGTATTACGAATTTTTCGATATAACATTCGATAAAGAAAGCTCAAAGGGGCACGAAACATCAACGATTTAATCTGCATTCTCCATACCCCAAAGCGTTGAACTACCACCGCTTGAAATCCGGGTTTCGTCCAATCTCGGTCATGAGCAATCCAATCTTCCTGAATTTGTTCCCAAAGTCCTAACTGCTGGGTTTGGGTTGTTGTCCGTTGTATCTCAATTTTTTGTGCTGTATTCATATCCCCTAAAAAATCTTGATAAGGTTGAATTTGCTATAAGCATTTTGACAAAACAATTCTGTTCTGGGTGGCTATCCCAAATTAAGAGTGAAATAATCTAATGTTGTCGTCTAGGTCAGCAATTGAAATATATCACAACTTCAATTGTTTTACAATACATTTTAAATTAAATCAAAATTAAGATCAAATAAATTAAGTTTTTCTAATCTATTTTTTAGAATAGTTTTGCTTTTTAAAAGATTGTCATAAAATCTTGATATTTTATTGAAAACTTATCTCAAGTAGTTGACGACAGCATGAGGGTTCTGGTAGAGTAATAAAAACAGCACCCAAGGGGTTATTGTGTCTACAAGTCAAAACTAAAGCTGAAACCCCTATGTTCTCATCAAATATCTTGATTAACTGACAAAATTTTCAGGTGGCGATGCACGAGTTTTGAGAAGGAAAGCCTTAGCCTTAAATGGCTATCTTGACAAAAATCACAATTTATGCAGTAAGGGGCAATCTCCAAAAAATCCGGTTTTCGGTCGTTATTCTCAATTTAACTTCCTTTGAGCAAAACACTATAACGAATAAAATCCCTCAAAAGTTGAGGAGGGTCGGAATTGGGTTTATTTTGCAGTTGGCGACGAACTTGCCAGGTCAGAAAACTCAGTATCCAAACCATATCGGTTAAGGCTGCATAAAGTTGACCATAATTTTTTATAAAATAGCGACGACGGGAATCAAACCAATATTGAGGAAGGCGTTTTGGGGGAGATTTCGTATCAGTTACCCCAGAACTTTGTCCCACCAGATGAACCACTCGACTTTCGGGAATATACCAACAATTCCAACCCGCTTTTTTCGCCTGTAAACAAAAGTCCATCTCCTCATAATACATAAAATAATCTTCATCAATTAAACCAATGGTTTCAAAAACAGAACGCCGGACAATCATACTCGCACCCGCAACCCAATCCGTTTGACAAGCCTGTTCAGAAACCGGAGGCGCAACAACCCATTTTTCTAATAATTTAGAAACAAATCCTAAGCGCAGTCCGCTATCTAATTCTCCCCACAAGGTATGGAACCGAAATGCAGAACGTTGAGGGGTGCCATCGGGGTCTTCTAAACGGCTTCCAGCGATGCCAATTTCAGGATTTTCCTCCATAAATTCTACCAGCTTCGTTAAGGAACCGGAACGCACAATTGTATCGGGATTGAGCAGTAAAAAATAGGAAGGAGGATAATCAGATTGTAAAATCGGGCGAATAACGGCATTATTCCCAAAGGCGTAACCACCATTATGGTCTAAGGGAATTAAAGAAACCCAATCTCCCCATTTTTCTTGGTCTATAACGGCTTGAATTCGAGTCCAAGAATCATCTCCAGAAGCGTTATCGGAAACAACAACTTTTGTACCGGGTAATGCTTGAACTTCACTCACTAACGAGTATAGACAATCAATTGTTAGAAAAGCTGTTCGATAATTAACAATAACAATTATTAGGGGATGGGAATGAGTGATGAGGGGTGAAGAAACCATGATTATATCCTCTTCTAAAAGTTAAATCAGTCGGTTCGTAAGAAGGTCTTAGGAATGTTGTTAATCTGGAAATCCAGCATATATTGGGGTTACTTATATTCAATTAAGGGGTTAGATTTTCCTAGGGTTTGATTAAAATAAAACTTGATTTGTCCGACTAATCCCGGAAATTTTGAAGCAATACATGACAGGGCGTACAAAGCAGAATCTGAACTCGAAAATCCTCTGGTTTTAGAATAGCGATAGGTTTTATAAATTAATAAAGGATAAGCTAAAAATAAAATCAAGCTCGATTCATGGGTTGGTAATATTAAAATTAAAGCCAAGATAGGAATCATTAACCCCCATAACAAAATACTACGGCTTTCTCTCACCCAATGGTTTTCCGGTGGTTTTCCATGTAAATAAGCTCCTTCTGCATAGGCGTAACCTGCTCTTAAATGGCGTTTCCACCATTGACTAAACCGAGTCATTTGAGCATCATGGAGGGTCATTTCTGCCTCTAAACGCTCAATTTTCCATCCTTTTTGTCGTAGCCTAACGCACAATTCCGGTTCTTCTCCTGCGATTAATTGGGGGTTAAATCCAGAGACTTGTTGAACCGCTTCTACGCGCATCATGGCATCTCCACCACAAGCTTTAGTTTCACCAATAGGAGTATTCCACTCAATATCACAAAGACGGTTATAAATTGACGCATCAGGATACCGTTCTCGTCGTCGTCCACACACCACCCCAATATTAGGATTTTCATCTAATTTTTGTTGGGCTGTGTTTAACCATCCCGCTACAATTTCGCAGTCACCATCTACAAATTGAATATAATTTAATTCAGGATTTTTCTGAAGTAAAAATTCAAAACCTGTGTTTCTAGCCCGTGCTGCGGTAAAGGGTATAGATAAGTCTAATTCTATAACATCTACACCCAGGGATCTCGCTATTTCCACAGAATTATCTGTTGAACCGGAATCAACATAAACTGCATTGTCAACGCTTCCGATGATGGAAGATAAACATTTCCGTAACCGTTCACCTTCATTGCGTCCAATGGCGACTAATCCAATACTACTCAAGGTCAAACCTCCTCTATTGCTAAGAATTAAACCCAATTAAAAGCTTGATTTTTGACAACGGATTTAAAATTATCACAGGATAATTCTATTCCTAATTTAGACCCTAAAACAGCTAAATCTGAGTTAAAAATTAATCGCAAATTCTCATGATTTTCTGGCGTGAGTTCTGGTTTTTGCTTCATCGCCCACCAACTTCTAACCCAAGTCCGAAAAGATTTAGGAACCAATAAACGTCGCAATTCTCGAAGACCCGGAGTTTCCACTAAAAAATCCCGCCAAGCACTTTTTCTCATACGTTCAGTCGAGACATTTTGGGCTTCTAGTTCAAAGTTCCAAATCGGCTTTTGGGGATAACCAATAAACTCACAAACCCGTTCTAATTCCGCTTGGGGATAAGAAAGCATTCGTTCAAAGAAAATTGGTAATACCCGATCTTGACCAAAGGTTTCAAAATAGGGTTGAAGCTGCATCATATAGCAACTATAATCAATTAATTCAGGATGGTTTTTCAGAGCAAGATTAATTTCCTCTGTGATCACCTTTTGTGTCCATTCATGAATATATTGAGACACTAATCGATCAATCGGATGTCGCATCACATAAATAAATTTAGCCTTGGGTAAATGGTGCTGAATTCGTTGAATGGTTTCAGGATAAGTGGGTAATTTCGTGTAATGGGTACTAGATTCTCCACAGAAGGCATCTACAGGTGCAGATTCAAAATGGGATAGATACCAATTCCAGCCTTTTTCATACTCCTCATCGTTACTAAAAAAATTAGGTTCTTTGAGTTGACTCATAAAAATTCCGGGTTGTAAAGCCAACTGTTCATGTAGGGTACTGGTGGCACATTTCATCGCGCCAATAATAATAAAATCAGGGGTTTTATTCATATTATTCTTGTTGAGATAGATTTAAGGGAGTTAAACAATTCATCCAAATATCTTGAGCTTGAAATTCGCAGGTATGGGGTTGTTTATTTCCGACTAATTCCCGAATCCAAGACAAACTCCGACCGACTAACCACAGGAGATTTGCTAACCATAACCCTGTAATCCCATAAAATTTTGCAAAGTACCGAGAACGAGAAGCATAGAGATAGGAGCGAGGACGACGCCGCGCCGCCATATCCGCTTTGACTGAACCACTACCACCCCGTAAATGCACCACCCTCGCCTCTGGCCAATGGAGAATCTGCCAGCCCGCCTGATTCACGCGACGACAATAATCCACATCATCAAAATACATGAAATAGCCCTCATCCATAAAGCCAATTTGTTCAATCACCTCCCGACGAATTAAAACACAAGCAAAACTTGTCCATTGCGGTTGATAGGGTGTATTAGAAACCTCCATCGGTACGTCATATTGTTGAAACAGTTTTGTAATCATTCCTGTCGCCGCAGCATCAATCAATTGACTCAAGGGAGAATGATAGCGGAAACAACTAATTTGGGGGGTACTATCGGGCCATTCTAAACGAGGACTAATCAGTCCCGCTTCGGGGTGAGTTTTCCAGGCGTGAAGTAAAGATGAAAGGGCTCCGGGTCGGACAATGGTATCACTATTGAGTAATAAATAAGCTTCGGCTTCAATGGCTTTGATTCCTAAATTATTCCCGGCGGAAAATCCCCCATTCACCGGAGAAGGAAGAAGTTGTACCCAAGAAAACCATTGATTTTCTGTAATCGTTTGTTGCAAAAGTTCAACGGAATTATCCCCAGAAGCATTATCAACAATAATCACCTGATCATACCCTATTTCCACTTGATTTTCAAGGGATTTTAAACAATTAATAACGAGATGAGGAGTGCGATAATTAATAATAACAATCGCCCATCGAATCCGATTAATCAAACTATTGTTTTCAACTGTAATTTCCTCCATTCATTCCTCCTTAAACATAAAAATAATGTCAGCAGTTAGCGGATCATCTAACGACAATTTTCCCACCAACAAGGATTTTGATCAATAAAATCCTCTAAAGCTTTATATTTGGGTGAAGTGGGTTGATAGACCGATTCTAAAGCTCCCCAACTGCCATATTTTGTCGGTTTACCGATATCAGCATAGTGCATAAATAAAGTTCCTCTAGCTTGTTTCCAATCTTGTAACAGTTGTAAATAAGTATCGTACATTTGCGGATTACGATTGAGTTGGATTAAGAAATTTGTCAAGCGTTCTTGTTGAGGATGTTTGCGATCGGCAACTAAATGTTGTCCTCCTTCATAAGCTACTAATGTTAATGATTTGGATTTAGCGACTTCTGCATGATACAAAAAAGTTTGATACTGATCAAGTAAACTATGTTGGTCTTTGGGGAGTAATCCTCCTTTTTTTAACTGTTGAAAAGCTTGATTAATTCCTGTATCTCCCTGATTGATCCACGATTCAAGCGTACTACTATTCTCCAAATCTCCTAAAGAGCCATCAAAATAACCGGCGATCGCATAGGCATCAATCCCTTGATAACAGGGTTTATTGCCTTCGTTCACCCAATAGGGACAATCTAAAACTTTTTGTTCTGCTCCTTTTGAATTCGTTTGTGTAGAAATCACACAAATAACCCGATCAGCTTGAGTTCCAAATTCCCTTTTCCAAATTTCACACATTTGAGCCGTTCGCATTCCATACCACTGACGAAAGGCATCTTTTTTATCTTTCCCCCATCGAGCTTGACCTTCTTCTAAGGCATAATGAGTTTGTTTAAAATTCCAATTCCAAACTTCATTAGAAAACTCGATATAGACCTTTAAATTAGGATTTAATTCAGCTTTTACTTTCTGGGCAAAGTTTTGGATATATTCATCGGTTGCTTGATGGGGCATATTAAACCAAGGCTCTGCTTGAACTTGATTGGCTAAAGCAATCATCACTTCTAAAGGAACTCCTGAACGTCTATAGGTTGCTGTTGCAGGTGTTGGTCTATTCTCCCACTCTTTTTGAGGAGAATGATTGGTTTGCATCCAATCCATAAATCGCAAAGTTCTAAATTTTTTAATTTTATCCAAAAAAACAGGATTAAATTGTTCACCTTGTTGATAACGAGTTTGATCTTCTGCTTTAATTACCCGAATATTCCGAATATAATTTCCGGTTTGATTCGGATCAGTTGCAGCAATTACAATTAACGCCCCATTTGATTTGGATAAATCAATTGTAATCACATCTTGTCCGGGTTTAGAAAGGTTAGAATCTTTTTGAGCGGCTAAACCATATTCTAACGTTCCTTCTCCCTCATAGAAAACAAGATATTGTCCAGAAATAGGAGTATCTTTAGGAATATCTTTAAATAACGTTGTTGCCACTTCAGTATAGCGGGGAGGATCTTCAGGTTTAGGCAAGGATTTAACCCAACCTTGTTCATCTAAATCTAATTGCTCAGATTCTTCTGTATCCCATTCCCCTCGACAGTCTGATGTTTTTACACTGCGACAGGTCGTGAACCACTGGCGGGAACCTTTAAAATAGTCAATAAATGCAAATTGAGTTGATGCAGTCCCTAAACCACTCAAATTAATGCCTAGAGGAGATTGAGAATTTGATAAACCTTGGCTGAATGCAACTCCTTTGAAACCATTCTGAGAATCATCAATCATTTTAGATATGATTATTCCTATTCCCATAAAAACAATAAAAAATAATACAATATTTTTTTTAAACTTCAATTTTACTAAATTAAATATAAACATGATTAATTCCTTTAAATATTTTTTTAACCGTTAAATTATTAATGCTTAATGGCTTAGAAAGATCTAGTTTTTTTTGCGATTGAGCTTAGGAATAGTGGCACTAGGTTTTGCAGAAATCGGAATCGGTCGAGACTTTCGGCGATTAAGCTTAAGCAGACTGACACTAGGTTTTGCAGAAATCGGAATCGGTCGAGACTTTCTGGGATTGACTTTAGGAATAGACTTAACAGTTTTAGTAGTCATTAGAAGCGGTGTAGCCGGGATTTTTTGATTTTCTGTCCCCTGGCTATTAATCGTATTGCTAGAACCAGCAACAGAGGAATTGAATTCTTGGGGATTGGGGTTCATCAATAACCCAGCTAAACCCCCACTCGCTAGGGTAAAAACGGGATTATATTGATCATTTAAGAGGTTATCTAGTACATATAAAACGGTAACTACACTGATAACGGAGGCTCCTGCAATCTGGGGACGAAACCAGGTTTTAGCCGGATATCGAAATAGTGAAAACGTCAGCGCGGGAAGCAAAGACGTTCCAAAGATGCCGATCACCCCGAAGACCCCATTAATCCCATAGGCAATAATCCACAAACTATCAGTAACGGAAATATCTTTCCTTTCTCCTGTAGATTCACTATAGATATAAATCCGATTTCTTCCCCACCCTGCCCAACCAAACCACATCCGTTCTCTTGCTTTTTCAACTAATTTTTCTTCATTGTTAAATCTAAACTCTAAAGATTGCGCTCGTTCAGGGCCCGCTATGTCATTTGCAACCTGAACAATTTTATCTGCTTTTTCTCCGGTAAAGTTCCCCGTGACCCCTAAATAGAGATAAAAAGATAACAGTAAAATTAACAGTATCTTGGGAAAACTGTTGTTTAGGAATTTGGAACAATATAAAATGATGATTCCCAAAATCATATAAATATAAGCCCCTGTAGAACGAACTAAAAGATGAGTGATATATAGCCCAATAAACCAAAGGTTCATAGGAATATCCAAGAACTTTTTTAAGGCTCCTGATTGCCACAACCACAGGGCAATTAACGTGGCTGCCATCATCCACATTCCCACGCTTAAACCATGCTTCATAAAAACACTAGGTCTATATCCTCCTAAACGGTAAGATTGAGAAAACTGGTTAATGCCATGATAGCCATACACTATCCGATGCAGTTGGGGACTAATAAAGTTTTCTACTAAGCATAAAGGTGCGTAAATAATCCCACTAATAAAAATACCCACTGCTAATTGGTGTAGACCTTTAAAACTATTGAGATATAAGCGACCTAAAAAGTAAGGAATACCATACTCAATAATTTGGTCTACAGTTGCTGACAATCCATCATAGGAGCCTAAATCATTGGTTATCGATGAAATAAAAGGACTAATACACCAAATCAGCATGGGGATGTCTAGCCATCCAAATTTAAAAGTACGGAAGGTTTGGCGATGATACAAATAAGTTGCCAGCAGAATGCTGTAACTGGTGGCTGTAGCGCGATTATAATCGGGAAAACCGGGGAAGGAAAATGAAGTACGCTGGGGAAGGAACAGCCACGCCAGAATAAAACTGATCACCACTGCTCTATCGGTTGGAAACCGTTTAAATAAAAATAGAACAGTGGGCAGCAAGATTAATAAAGCGAATTGGGCTTGGGGTGTCATAAATGGAGTGAATAATTTCTGGTATTTATAAAATTTTTAGACATCCCCTAATTAGGATTTGTGGTTAATAGCTTTGCCCAGATCAAAAATAATGGGCGGAATGAATTTTTTTACCAGAGTTTTCAAGGGAACTGGAGAAGGTTTCGAGTTTAAATTATCCTCAGGTCGGGCTTGGAATACCGTCGAATGAGTGCCAGAAATTTCTTCAGGAGGACGACCATTCGTGTAGTAATAAAGGGCTAATGATTTGCGAGTTATTCCCTCTGGACAAGTTAAAGGGTCAGGATGACCATGATACGAAAAGTCTGAGGTACTGAAGATTACACACCGATTAAAAATGGGAAGAATTTTTTTAATACAGTGGGTCATTTCTCGATCCCACATTTCAAAATGACCCCCATATTCTTCTTGCCAATTTTTATTTAAATAGATGAGCATATTTAAGCGCCGATCTAAACCAAAACCTTTATGTTTATTAAAGTCAACGTGCATTTTTAAAAATCCTCCCCTTTCAATTTGGTGAAGTCCTCCACCTTGAAAGTAAGGATCAGGAATAATTCCTGAAATTCCCGTAAGTTTTTCTAAAAATTTGAGGAAAACGGAAGAATTTAATTGATAGAGTAAAAACCGGGTGGCTTCACCCATTTGCAGTTCGGAGGTAGAAGCTAACTTTTTTTCAGCCGCTGCATCAAATTGTCTCCAATTGATTTGTCCGGGTTTAGGAAATTCTTCCAATATTTCATCTAAGACCGATTCGGGAAGAAAATTATCAATAACAATATGGGGAAAGGGTTCCGCTTCAGCGTAGGATTTCCAATGATTTTCGGCTAAATCGTTTAACTTGTTTAAATCCAGACAAAAGCTTAAGGATTGTGTCATGATTTTTCTCCTAGAGTTAATGATTGAAAATGTCGATTTTAACGGTTCCAGTGAGATAAGTCCCAATTTAAAAATTCAGCGAGTTGCTGGTTGGGTTGTCGAAATTTTTCTAATAACATTTGGCGAGTTTCGGCCAGCATGGGAGGGGGCATATATTGTTGGGATTTCCATTGTTGGTATTTGGCACGGCGTAGCCATTGGTAGGCTTGATCCTTCCAGGATTTGGGAAAGAAAGCTTTTAACTGCTCAAACCCTGGAATTTTGTTGAAGGAAGAGGTCATTTTTTTCCTTACAAACCATTCTGAATCATCCTCGGCTTTATTGGCAACAATGGTACTTTCCTCGGTCAAATTAATCTGGGGATCAGCACCGATAAACGTGAGAATTTGGCAAATCGTCTCGTGAGGTCGTTGAATTAAGTCTTCCATGGGCAGGAAGAGGAATGACTCACGGGGATAAAATTTCAGATACTGTTCGATTTGATAGAAATAAAAACTACTGTCAATAAATTCACTTTGTTTGACAATGGTTTCTTCAAAGGTTTTTTCCACCGCTAATTCTGGTTTATGGCGAGCTCCTTTAAAGCGATGAATGTAGAACGAATAGGCCCGGTCTACGGGATGCCTCATAATATAAATCAGTTTCACCTCGGGTAAAGCTTTGACTAGACGTTCTACCGTATGGGGATATTGTTGTAAGCGGGAATAGGTCGTTGAGGCTTCACCACAAATTTGATCAGGTTTTGCTTGACCAAATAAGGATTCATACCAGTCCATTCCTCGATCATAGTGAGTATCTACAGAAAAGAAGTCCGGTTCTTTTGGAGTAGACATAAAGATCTGGGGATGGCGACACAAATATTGATAGAGTGTTGTTGTTCCCGATTTAGCTGCACCGATGATGATAAATTGGGGTTTAATCATTAGAAAACACCTCTGATCAAGAAATTACTGACTGTAGCTTATAGTGATTTCTGAACAAGTATTGGCACGATTTCTCAATTATAAAATTTGAGCAAAAGGCAATCCTAGACCTAGTTGATATCGCAACCCAAGTACCGTGATGAGTAAGAGTATCAACAATAAACTGGCCTCCAAATCTTGCTTAATTAGAGAAACTTTGTTTTTCCAAAGTCCATAATTAACGACTATATAGTAAGGAATATCATTACAAGTAATCGTAATAATAATTCCTAAAAAATTAAAATGTTTAAAAGACCAAGGTAACAAGATGATCATATAACAAAATTTTAAGAAGTATCCGATCGTAGAATATTGGGGTTTTCCCTGCGCATATAAAATTTTATCCAGAGTTGAACAAAGTACAATAGGCCATAATCCCAAAGAAAGGATAGGTAACATCCAGGCTGCTTCTTGATATCTATTATCATATAAAGCTAAAATAATGAGGTCTCCCAAGCCAAATAAAACGGTAATCAGTAAACTGAGTCCTATCAGGATAACCCAACGTTTTCTTAAAAGTTTTTTTCTTAAATCCTCCCTAGGAAGATCCATTTGTTTAGAAAAGACGGGAAAGAGAACTTGACTACTGATTTTGTTCATCAGTTGTCTTGGTAAGTCGGCTAAGGCATAAGCAACTGTATAGATGGCTAATGTTTCTAAGGATATTAATTTACCCAAAATAAGGCGATCACTTTGAGTTGCTAAAAAAGTCATTGCCGTGGAGAGAAAAATCCACCGACCAAAGGAAAAGATTTCCTCAAGGGCTTTTTTATCCCAAGCAAAACGGTTGGGACTGCCTTCATTCAAGAGATGACTTCTAATTAAACCCAAGAACGAACCGACAAGTGTTCCACTCATTAAAGCCCAGATTGTAGGATTAATCCAAGCCCAAATAATCATAATACTGAGGCTTGTAACTTGAACAAAAAAATCGTAGATGATCAGTCTATTTAATGCTAAGTTACGGTTTAAAGTTGCTAAAGCTGTTGAGTTAAAACCCGATAGAACTGTTCCAAAACCAATAATAGGCATAATCCACAACAGTTTGGGTTCATTATAGAATTGAGATGCAGACCCAGCAAGAAGGCAACATCCTACCCATAATGTAAAACCTCTGAACACTTGTAATGTCCAGGCTGTATTCAAAAAATCAGGATCATCTCCCCGTTGACTACGGATAATACTAGGGCGAATTCCAATATCTGAAAATAGGTTAAGACCTATAATAAAGGTATTAACTAATGCCATCAAACCAAATAATTCAGGGACTAGAAGACGAGTAAGGATTAGGTTTCCCCCAAATCGTAAGACTTGGCTACCTCCATAGCCGAAGAGAGTCCAAATTGTACCTTGAATTGCTTGTTTACTAAGAGATACCATGAGGATGTTAACCGTAAATAGGTTTTGGAAACAGGAGATTTAAAAATGTTAGCCTTTAGCATTGAGTGGGTTTGAAATACCTATCCTTATAAATTCCTTGGATCTGATGGTGCAATATCTTTATCCCTAAGTTCAAAATTATGAGCTAAAATGAGGTTATTCTAGGTCTATCTTTAGATAGAGTTGTGTACAATTTTTGACGTGAAACTTCAAATACTATAGTGTTTAGAATAGAACTACTTGAGGTAATTATGCCACGATTATAGATGAACTTTATCAAACTTTTACATTTTTCTTTAAAAAAGCAGAACTTCCTGTTTATAGTTTTACTTTCCGTGAAAAATATTTTACACATTGTCCTTAAAAAAAAAGGTACAGATGAACTGTACCCTTTTTTTGATGACTCTAAATTCAGGCTGTTATCCCGCTTTTTTGCCAATTCCCAGATGTTGTTTACTTTCTCGAAGTTGTTCCCATAAGGTTTCAATTTGTACATAAGATTCTTCTACCGAAAGTTTCCCACTGGTTTGCAAGCCAACAATAAAGTTGACCTTCTGAGCAAATTCCTGCAAATTAGCATTAAACACAACATTTTCAGGGGTTGCATTTCCTCGATAACGAGAACTCCAGTAAAACGAACCTCGGTTGGTCATCCTTTTTACTCTCCAGTGTACACCATTATTTATTTTGACATAAAATGTCAGATTTCAGAATTGATTTTAAAAGTATACCTTGATACTTTAATTATAGCCCTATTCAGTTCAGTTCTGAGAGTTAAACAAAATATAGTTATATGTCTTAAGATTGAAATTAATATTAAGAATTGAAGTGTTTAAGGTCATCTAAACAAAATGCTCTTTCAAGGCTGTTAAAAAAGATACAGCCCATTCCCCTTTTTTCCCCAATAGGATGCCGTTGAGCTACCTTCTACCTTCAATCACAACTTTTGTGGGATGTTATGATAGAACTAAGATGCTGGTATTGCACCAAATATTCTTCTAAAACTGCAAATTGGCTACAGTTGAGACTATAGTAAATCCATCGTCCTTCTTGACGACTCCGAACTAATCGTGCTTCTTTCAAAATTTTTAAGTGAAAAGACAATTTAGACTGAGGAACGTTTAATTGTTCACAGAGTTCGCACACACATAATTCTTGTTCCCGCAATAGTTCAATTACTTTCAAACGCAAAGAATCAGATAGCGCGTGGAAACCCCCGATTATTAGGGGGTTAGGGGTGGGAACTTCTGTTGACACAATCAACGGTTTTGCCATTATCAAGAAATCTCCTACATCTGCCATTATTGCTACCACTGATCAATTTTAAACGGCGATCTCAAAAATGGTACACATTAAACCGTTATTCCTTCTAATTCTTGTTCGGTTAAATCATACAGTGCTCTTAATTTTTCTAAAGTTTCTGCATCGGTTTCCCAAAATCCACGACCCTGCGCTTCTAACATTCGACCGACAATATTACGAAAAGCTTCGGGGTTTGCTTGTCTTAATTGATTAGCCCTTTTTTCATCTAACGCATAGGTTTTAGCAGCTTGATCATATACCCAATTTTCTTTAAAATTAGTTGTTCCTCCCCAACCCATTAATGCTGTCATTCGTTGAGAAATTTCATAAGCCCCTCCACTTCCTTGATTCACCATTGCATCTGCCCATTTAGGGTTTAATAATTTTGTTCGATATTCAATTCTTAATAAATCGTCTAATAGCCGAGGCGTTGTATCTTTAGAAAAACTTTCAATAAAATTAGCCTTGACTTTTTTACCTTGATGTTGTTCGGCTGCCCGTTTTAATCCTCCTGTATTGGCATAATATTCTTGAATATCTGTTAATCCATATTCAACAGAATCAATTTCTTGCACAATATTATCCATTGTGTTTAACAATTGAGTCATCACTTCCGGTCGAGCTTGTCCTTTATCTTGGCGACCATAACTAAAGACATTTCGCCCTTTCCAGGTGTTCGCTAATTCGTCCCCAGATTCCCAATTTCCATCTACAATTTGATCATTTACTAATGAACCAAAATCCCCCGATGGATTAGAAAATAAACGGGCTGAGGGGTTTTCTACACCTTGCGATCGCAACTGTAAAGCGTGTTTTTTAATAAAATTTTGATCTTCGGGTTCTTCTGCGTTTGCAGCCCGCAAAAATAAATCATCTAATAATTCAATAATATTGGCAAAACTATCTCGAAAAATTCCCGATAAATTTGCTAAAACATCAATGCGAGGATGATTGATATTTTCTAACGGTTGTAATTCATAACGAACAATTCGTCCAGTTCCTTCTTTAACAGGTTCCGCTCCGACTAATTCTAAGATAATTCCTAATGACTCTCCCCGCGTTTTAATCGCATCTAAACCCCATAACATCACCGCCACCGTTTCAGGATAATTCCCCGTTTCTGCTAACTGTTGAGCGATGATTTTTTGAGCGATTTCCCGCCCTCTTAAATAGGCCGCAGCAGAAGGCATTCGATAGGGATCTAACGCATGAATATTGCGTCCAGTTGGCAACACTCCCGGCCCATCTCGCAGTAAATCCCCACCGGGGGCGGGAGGAATATATTCTCCATTTAATCCTCGTAATAAATTCGTTAATTCATCGGAAGTTTGCAGCAATAAACCGCGAATTTGAGTTTCTGTTTCTGGGGTTAACTCATTCATTGATTCAGTGGAATAAGCATTCAGATAAGTTGTTAATTCCTCTTCTGTTGGGTTTTCTCCAAAGGTATGTAATCCAGAGGAAAATAATCGCTGTTCAAGCACTTGCAAATAATCATAAATTTTGATAAAATAATTGTAGAGAACTTCCACACTAAATAATCGAGCATTTTCTAAATTAAAAGCAATTCCTAATTTTTTTCCTTCCTCAAAGGGACAATCTACCTCTAAACCCATATCCACAATTTGCTGACTAATTACCTCTTGAAGGGTCGAGTTTTTCTGGGGCTCTTCTCGATATTCTGCAATTAATTCCCGTAAAGATACCAATTGTTTATAGAGTCCGGCGCGACCATAAGGCGGAACATTATAGGAAATTAACACCCCATAACCTCGACGTTTTGCTAAAATAGATTCTGAGGGATTATTGGCAGCATACAGATATAAATTGGGCAGATTTCCCAGTAAAATATCTGACCAAGAATAGCCCGTATTTCCTAACGGTGAACCGGGCAACCATTCAACAGTTCCGTGCATTCCAAAATGAACAATAGCATCGGCTTGAAAGTCTTTTTGTAACCATTGATAAAAGGCTGTATATTGGGGATGGGGGGTTAAATCTCGTTCAAACATTAACCGCATCGGATCACCCGATAACCCTAAAGGCGGTTGAACTCCAATCCAAATATTACCCAGTTGAATACCGCCAATATGATAATCTTCTCCCCAGGTTTTTATCCCAGTTTCTGTTAAGGATTTCCATTGTTTCTCAACACGGCTTCGTTGTAAATAGCCTAACCATTTTTCTAATTTTTCTACATTAACTTGATTAGAAATAACCGAACCCTCAGCCAACACAAAGTTCTGTTTTACTTCTAAGGTTTCATCCGCTATTTTAACCTTCTGAATTAAACTTTCACCCGTTTCCGGCAACTCTCCAACACTATATCCTTGTTGTTTTAAAGCCTTCAAAACCTTGATTAAGCTCTGGGGTACATTCAATAACGCTGCGGTTCCGGTTGCGCCATATCCGGGGGGAAATCCATATAAAATAATAGCAACTTTGCGGTTTTCAGGCGGTTTTTGTCTGAGTTTTATCCAACTTTTCACCCGTCCGGTTAACCGTTTTACTCGTTCAGGAATTAAATAAATTTCTTCTCCAACTAACCCCCCTAAAGGAACTGTATCAATAGCACCATCGAGTTCCGGTAAAGCATATAAAACAACGCTTTGTAACCCCCCTATTCCTTGACGAGTCCAAGATAATAAATCTTGAATTAATAGGGGTGCTGCAATAAAATAAGGAACGTTTTTGACGGTTAAAATCCCTTTAGCAATTTCTACCTGTCGTCCGGCTTCCATCGAACCTGCTGGCCCTCCAACTAAGGGAAACCCAATGGTTGAAACAATAGCATCAACCTTTACAGCATCTTTAGATAAGGATAAGGTTTCAATATTTCCCTGTTCTCGCTTATTTAATTCATCCGTTGTTGTCATCCAATCTCTAACCGCAACATGACCTTCAACGCCATTAATAAAAATCGGCAAGGGGGTTAAATTATCCTGTTGAAAATAGCGAATTAATTTAGGAATATAATTTTGTTGAGTAATAACGTGCTTCCGATATAACAGAAGACCCACAACAGGATTATTAACTGCGTCTGGATATTGGTGGTGATACCATTCTAAATAAGCTTTAGGCGATTCAAAATAACCGTTATAATCGGGATGTAATAATCCCATATTAGGCGTTTCTATGGGCGGAGGAATTTCTCCAACGGTTAACCCTAAATAATTGGTGGCAATTGTCCAAAACATAGCGGCAACATTTTCCGTTCCCCCTGCATTCCAATAGCCATATATAATTAACCAGTTGCGGAGATCTTGAACTTTCTTAACCGGAATAAATTTTAATAATTTCGGCCCTGTTTTCAGAAAGCTAATATAACCCGCAAGTTTATCTTCTTCTTTCCCACTGGAAAATTTACTCAGAATAAATTGTACAGGTTTGGGCATTCCTTTGGGTTTATCCCCAATTTTAAACGCCCCAATTTGAGTTAAACTCATTAATTCTAAAGCAGATTCAAATACTAACCGAATGGGAATCTTTTGGACTCGTTCTCGTAACCATAAAACTTGATCATAATCAAATAATAAACTTGCAAAAAAAACATCAGCAGTTTCTAACGCTGCTGCGACGGTATCCGGTTCAGTAGAAATAGCGCGATCGCTAAAGACAAAAATCTCTAACTCAGGACAGCGAACACTGGCTAATTGTGCAGCATTTCGATATAAATCAGCATTAAAAGATTCAAACCCTGCAATTAAAACAATTCGTTTCATAAAATCAGTTTTTAAAATATACGGTTTAATCTATGATAGATAATTATAGCAAGTCTAAATTTGAAGGAAATGATAGAAGATGATTCTCCAACTCCGATTTTAATCGCAGGAGTGGATGAAGTTGGACGAGGTGCTTTATTTGGCCCTGTGGTAGCAGCAGCCGTGATTTTATCTGAAAATAGTATGACCCAATTAACCCGTGCTGGGGTGAAAGATAGTAAGAAATTAACCCCTGGGGTGCGATCGCGGTTAGCCCTGGAAATCAAAGCGATCGCCATTGATTGTAAAATTGGTTGGGCTTCTGTGCGAGAAATTGATCGCTTCAATATTTTACAAGCGACATTATTAGCCATGAAACGCGCTATTTTTAAGTTAAATCCCCAACCCGAACTTTGTTTAATTGATGGGAATCAAAAAATTCCTCAATTATTCATTCCCCAACAAACCATCATCAAAGGTGATAGTACATCTTTGGTAATTGCAGCCGCCAGTATTGTCGCCAAAGTTTGGCGAGATGAATTAATTACTCGTTTAGCGGAAAAATATCCTCAATATGATTTAAAACAAAATAAAGGTTACGGAACTGCAAAACACCGTCAAGCCATTCAACAGTATGGTGTAACTTCTCAACATCGTCAATCTTTTAGTTGTTGTCAATTATCCTTACCTTTAGAGTACAATGAAAGATAGAAAAGATTCAACGATGCTGTACCCAACTTTGAACTAGGAGGATTACTCTTTGTGGAACCGACTTACGAAACCTTAAAACAACAACTGACTGCATTATCTCAACGCTATCCTAATTTAGGGAGTCGTCTTACCGAAGCTGCACAACACCTCAAAACCGCAGGAACTCCCCCAGCAAAAAGCTTAGTGGATGAAGTAATTGCTTACTCTAAAGACTTTAGCGAAATTCAACAAAAATTCGTCGCCCAAGGACAACAAGGTGCTGCTCAAGCAACCTCTGTAAAACAGTTACAGAATTTATTACAAACCTTAACCGCCACCCCTGGACATCAGAAGACTCACCAACAAGCGTTGCAAATTTTAGAGCAAGTTCTCTCTCTGACTCACAGCGAACAAAAGGATTTTCCCCCCTTACAAACCGCTCAAAATCAAGCCAGAGAATTCCAACAATCTATTACTCAACAAACCAACCAACTGCATTCTGTCGCCGAAGCCTTAGCGGCTGGAAATCATCCGTTAGTGGCTTTAGTAAATCTAGTCGAAAAACAAGATCAATTAGATGATAATCAATGGGCAATTTTAGAAGAACAAATTACTAAAGCCTTTGGTAAGTCTCTGGGTGTGGCAATTTCCAGAAGAAAAATTAATTTCACCGTTCAACCTCCCGCCCCAGTTGCAACCGTTCCTAAACCACAAATTCCTGATATTGTGATCTTGGACGAGCCCCAAGGATCGGCTAGTCCAGAATTAATTATTGTTCCCAGTATTGATGTTACCAAATTACCTCCAACTATTGATGGGAAAAATATTGTTTTTGGCAATGCACCCCTTGTATCTAAACCCCAAGAAAAGGCAACCCTTTCTAATATTAATTTAAAAATTTTAGTCCATTTACAAGGTTTAGGCGATCGCACCTTTACCGCCAGAGAATACGCCGGAACACGAGGTCAAGGACGGCGTTTAGAAGCTCTGCAAATTAACATTGATCCCCCCATTGCGGGTTTAAGTCTGCGCTATATGGCTCATATTGCCAACGTTGGGGATACCCCCTGGATTTCCGAAGGACAATTAGTAGGAGAACGGGGAAAAAACCGACAAATTGAGGGATTTATGATTGAACTCACCGGCCCCCAAGCTGCAAACTACACGGTTTTCTATACAGCCCACATCCAAAATAAAGGCGATGTTCCCGTCTGCACCAACGGCCAATACTGCGGCACAAAAGGTCAAGGTCTACGGGTAGAAGGACTTAAAGTTTGGATCGAAGCGAAGTAATAATCAGTTATCAGTTATCAGTTAACAGTTATCAGTGTAAGAGTTAAGGGTTAAAATTTCAGCCGTAATAAGTTGTAAACGTTAACAACTGCCCACTTCTTGACTGATAACTGATAACTGATAACTGATGACTATCCTTGTAAGGCAACCACCCAAACTAAAAGCAAGGCTTCTGTCCATTCAACAACGGCCCCATAAGTATCTCCGGTGTGTCCTCCCAGACGAGCATTAAACCAAGCCCCGCTTAAAATGGCGATCGCACTTCCCCCTAAAGCTAGACCTACAGCCACTAACCAATGCTGAGGATGGAGAAGCACAATAATCCCACTTAAGCCGATTAACAATAGTGCACCGGGAACTAAATCCCAGGAGGAATAGGGAGTATCCTTGTGAAAGGCTCCTTTTCCGGTGGCTTTCAAATAAGGATAACGAGCGATCGCCACTAACTGTCCCCAACGTCCCCATCCAGCCACCGCCATTAAAATTAAGCCTCGATCCGCACTCAAATCTTGTAAAGCAGAAACCTTTAATAATATAATTGCGATCGCGGCCATCACCCCAAAAGCCCCCGTCACACTATCGGTCATCACCTCTAAGCGTCGATTCGGATCGCCCACGGCTAAACCATCAGCCGTATCCATTGCTCCATCTAAATGTAATCCTCCGGTGATCCCAATTCCGGCTAGAATGACTAAGACACAACGGGTAAATACCGGACAACCGAGTAGGAATAATCCCCCATCAATTAAGCTTAAAATTCCGCCGATTAATATCCCAATCACTGGGGCAAAACGGGCAATTCCTCGAAACTCCAACGACCAAGATAGGGGGATAGGGAAACAGGTATAAAAGGCAATTGCCGCCGCTAACGCTGCACCCTGTCGCTGGAAAAATTCAGAAAGTGATCGAATCAGCTTATTATCTGACATAGCAAAAAATTAAATTTGCGTAGATCTATAAATATTTTCTAGGTTATGCCAGAATTGAAATAACAACTTATGTTTTGCCTGAGTCAAGTCAAAACATCATATCGGAGTTTACCAACTCCAGGGTTGTTCAATGACACATCTGCTCGAAAACGAATCCATCCTTTTTAATTCCTTCCGATTATTTCAGATAAGAGAAGGAATAGGTGAGTTACAAACCCGGTTTGTCCGATTGGACAGTTGTAGTTTTGCTACAATGACAACATCTACCATATCAGTGAAAAGCATGGTTCTAATGATGGGTAGGAATAGCTTGAGCCTTGTTAAAGAATTTTATTAAAATTCTGACTTCAGCCTTGCATTTTCCTCAATAATTGTTAGAGTAAAACCATAAGATCAATGGCGGAGGAATAAAACAATTAAGGTTCGTAATTGGGAAGCCGTATTGGAATTAACGACCAGTACAGCCAGACACCTTTGTTCGTAATTCCTCTACACCTAGGGATGGGATAACTTGACAACTACAGATTTCATTCAACAGAATCATTGCCATTCTGTCATTCACAGATTACATCTGAGGCTTTTGCTCCATGAGTTACGACCAACTAAACTACAGGGTGTCTGCTCCGTGCATTATCGATACGGGTATCGTTCTCAATAAGCGGGATATGCAAAAACTGCTTGTTGATTTAGGTCGTGTCCGTTATTTGCATATTCAAGACGGACAAATATGCACTGAAGCAGAAGGATACATCCTAGAAGTTTTTGCTAATCCACAACAAGCAACATTAGTTGCGAATCATTCGTTGTATTTGAATGTTTATAGTTTTGATTACTTAGAACTCAAACAGTCTCCTGACAAGGAAACTTATTTTGATCTGGTTCAAGAAGGAGGGCGTTTATTAAGATTAATTCCTTTAAACAATCCCTTACAAGAACAATTTAATCGCAATTTTAATGCAGCAGCTTTAGATGCGGTTATGGATCAAGTTTTGTCTTCTAATTGGGATGCTCAAATTGATGAGGATGACTGTCCGTTCTAAGGGATAAAAGCAAGAAAATCTGAATTCTCAAGGCTGAATCTCAGAATTTTAACTTTGTTGTTTCAACAGAACCTTAGAATAAAAAAGGAAAGGGGAAAATTATTTTTTACCCCGCTTTTGCCAAGCTGTTTTTTAAGTTTTTTATGTCACACCCTTTTTCCTTTGAAGTTCAGGCGTGCTGTAGTCAAACAAAAGCCCGTGTTGGGTTATTTCATACCCCCCATGGTTGGGTTGAAACCCCGCGATTTATGCCTGTGGGAACCTTAGCCAATGTCAAAACCTTGACTCCAGCCCACCTAAAGGATGCAGGTGCCCAGATGGTTTTATCTAATACCTATCACCTGCATTTACAGCCAGGGGAAAAGATTGTGGCGGGCGCCGGAGGTTTGCATCGATTTATGGGGTGGGATGGCCCGATGTTGACGGATTCTGGGGGGTTTCAAGTCTTTAGTTTAAGTGAAATTCGCACCATCACCGAAGACGGAGTAACGTTTCGTTCTCCCCATGATGGGAAAATCATTAACTTTACCCCAGAACGTTCTATCCAAATTCAAAATGAATTAGGGGCAGATGTGATTATGGCTTTTGATGAATGTCCCCCCTATCCCGCCAGTCGAGAAGCGGTTTTAAAAGCCACCGAACGCACCAAACGCTGGTTAGAACGTTGTATTAATGCCCATCAACGCAGCGACCAAGCTTTATTTGCCATTGTACAGGGGGGTATTTATTCTGATTTACGACAAAAAGCGGCTCAAGAATTAGTTGAATTTGATTTACCTGGATATGCCATTGGTGGGGTAAGTGTGGGGGAACCTGTAACATTAATTGAAAAAATTGTTCAGGTGACAACGCCAATTTTACCCTTTAATAAACCCCGTTATTTAATGGGGGTAGGAACCTATCGGGAAATGGCTCAAGCCATTGCTGCTGGGGTGGATTTATTTGATTGTGTCATTCCCACACGTTTAGCCCGTCATGGCGCGGCGTTAATTAAGGGAGAACGATTGAATTTAAAAAATGCTCAATTTCGAGAGGATTTTCAACCGTTAGATGAAACTTGTCCCTGTTATACCTGTCAAAATTTTAGTCGAGCCTATGTGAGTCATTTAGTCCGGGCTAAGGAACTCTTAGGCTATACGTTAATCTCGATTCATAATGTTACCGAATTAATTCGATTTACCCAACGCATTCGAGAGGCGATTTTAAACCATCGATTTGCAGAAGAATTCCAATTTTGGTTAAGTCCAGCACCGGATACTGAAACCGTTTTAGACGAAGTTGAAATCAATAAACGTAGTCACGGCTAACCCTCCCCCGTAGTAAGCCCTTCAGGGCTTTCTTACCCCCTATCAATATTTCAATCCCTACCATTGAAACATTGTCGTTCTTCAGAATTATGTCGTGAGGGCGGCTACTAATCGCCCTCTTCAACTAGCATTAACCGTTGCAAATGCCTTCTATATTTTCCTGAAGTTGACGGACTTTGGGGGAAACCCCGCCCCTACAACTGATTACGCCCCTCGGTTGACGGCAGCTTCAACTTGTTTAAATTCTTGTTCCAAACGTTGTTTTAATTTATCGGGGATAGGACGGTTAGGATAGGAGCTATAATGACCTGCTAAGGCGTTGAGGGCGGTTCGCATGGTGGTAAAGGACGAGAGAGTCGTTACAGAGCTATCCCGACGGTAACGGGCAATAAATTCGTTAATCACCTCGCGGGCTTCACCTTGGGCTTCTGCCTTATTCGGTGCATCTTCAGGTAACAGGATAGCGGTTCTTAAGCTATCGACAACAGCTAAAGTATCTTGAGGATAATTGCCTGTTAAGAGTCCAGAGGGACTTCCCCCACATCCGACTAAGGTAATGGCAGCTACAAGAACAAGAGCTAATAGGCGAGAAATGTATTTTTTCATGATCTTTATTAGAATTGGCATTAAAAATTATAGTCAAAATCCGGGTCTATTCTATCTGAAGGAAGGAATAAACTGCTAAAATGGGGGATGGGATCAGGGTCAAACGTCCCAATTCTAATACTTAATTTAGCTTTAATAGTTATCTTAAAAATTAATTAAGATTTAGAATTGTTTAAAAATATTTCAACTTCTGTTAATGTCGGTTGAGCCGCAATTGCACCGGGTTTTGTTGTGGTTAATGCCCCAACTGCACTCGCAAACCGTACCATATCTTCAGCTATTATAGCATGATTAATCGCATCTAGTCCTAATTTACAGAATTGATCAAGAATTCCGGCTGTAAATCCATCTCCCGCTCCAGTGGTATCTGCTACACTAACAGAAAATGCGGGTAGTCTTCCTGAATTTCCGGCTAAATAATAGGCACAACCTTGTTCTCCGGCGGTGACAAATACGCCTTGAATTTGTAACTGTTGGGCGATCGCTTTGGGTTCTATAGTATTAAATAATAATTCTGCTTCTTCATTGGTTAATTTCAGGAAATCCGCATTTTGAACAACCTTTAAAATCAGTTCCATCGCTTCATTCGGGTTTGACCAAAACATCGGTCGCCAATTGATATCAATAAAAACTTTAACTTGATATTTTTTAGCCAACTGAATCGCTTTTAAAATCGCTTTTTGACTTTCTGGATACGCTAATTCCAAGGTTCCTAAAACCAGAAATTCGGCGGTTTTAAATAATACTTCTGGAAGGAGTTCAGCTTGTAAATGAGTATCTGCAAATTCCCTTGTGTCTCTATCCCCAAATCCTGCAAAACTGCGATCGCCGCCTGCATCTCTAACCACATAAACAATCCGAGTCGGTGCGTTAGAATGGCGTTGAACTCCTGTAATATTAACACCTATTTCCCTTAATAATTCCACTAATTGTTCTCCGGGCGCATCTTCCCCAATACACCCGATAAAAGCTGTCGAAATCCCCAATTTAACCAATCCACAAGCGGTATTAGCGGGGGCACCTCCAGGGTAATCTGTCCACGATTTAACCTGTTCTAACGGTTGTCCTAATTCATTCGATAACCGATCAAACAACATTTCACCAATACAAATAACTTGAGGATTATTCATGATTTTTAATAAAAATAAACCTTCTCTATTGTAGGCTGCGTAAGCAATGCACACAAACCAGTTATATATCGTAGAACGTTTAAGCACACTCAGCCAGAGTAAACAGGATGGGATGATTTGACCCTAATGATTCTTGGTTTTGCTTGAATTGGATATAGGCTGAGGACTGAAAAGAACGGAAATACAAATCTAAAGATATAATTAAACTTTGTTCCGTCATCTGGGGAATCGTTCAATGCGTCCCAAAAACCCACTATTCCAAAAGTGTCTTGCCTATCTTGAATCATTACCTAATATTAAGGCAACTATTCTAGGAGAGCCTTATTTTTCTAGTGAGGTTTTGGCAGATGGAGAGCTAACAATTAGCAACTCTCATAATACTTTCAATTATGTCTGTGAAATCAAAACGGGTCTCACAAATGATGTCGTTGAACAAGTTGCAGATTATTTAACTAAGTTAGGTGACAGACTAAAGCCTGGTCAAAAACCTCTACTTGTAACACGCAGTTTGTCTAATCTAGTTGTGGATCAACTCTTAGAAAGAAATATTGAATTTATTGATGTTGATGGAAATATTTATCTGAATAGCCCAGGAATTTATCTAGTAGTTCGTAATCAAGCTTCAAAAGATAGTAAAAATAAGTCTTTAGAAATTACTAGCTCTACTTTGCAAGTTATGTATGCCTTATTAAGCCAGCCCAATACTTTAAAGCAGGATAATGTTGATGAACAAATTTCTTACATTTCTGGTGTTAGTCCAAAAACGGTGAAAAGCACTTTAAAAAAACTTCAAGAGTTAGATTACATGACTTACAAATACGGAAGATACGAAATCATTGATTATGTCAAACTTCTTGAGAGGTGGGAGTTAGGATACTCTGAAAGATTACGTTCAAAATTACTAATCGGAACATTTAGTCCCATTGGAAAACGGAATTTTTCAGAAATCGAAGATGAGCTAAAACAATACGCAGATCAATATGGCTATCTAATCGGTGGTGAGCTTGCCGCCTCAATTCTAACTGAATATCTTCGTCCTATTAGTGCAATACTGCATCTTGGTGAAAATATTGATTACCGCCAGATAGCAGTTAAATTAAAGCTAAAACCTGATCCTGAAGGCAGTATTACCTTGCTTGAAAGTTTTGGACATGACCAGTATGATCAAAACGAATTTGGAGGATTGAAGAATATTGTTCATCCATTATTAATTCACGCAGAGTTGGTACGGACGGGTAATAGCCGATTAAAAGAAACTGCTATACTGATTTATGATCGATATATTGAGGAAATAGCGTAAAAGAATGATTGGTTCTAAAGAGAAGCAGGTTTTGACTGATTTAGTAAATATAGTCACTGCATTAGAGTTACCTATGATTCTGGTTGGCGCGGGAGCTAGGTTATTGATCTTTGACCAAAAATTTGGGGAAGGTAGGGGAACTAAGGATTGGGATGTGGCAATATCTATAGAGAGTTGGGAAGCCTATCAAGAACTTCGTGACAATTTAATGGGTGGTAATTCTCCTCGTTTTAAACCCACAAAAAATGCTCATAAATTTATTCATATAGAAACCAATATTGAAGTTGATATAGTCCCCTTTGGAGAAATTGGTGAGCCTAATCAAAAAATTGTTTGGCCTGATAGTGGTAACCCCATGAATGTTTTAGGCTTTCCTGAAGCTCTCTTTCATGCAACAACTGCTAGTATTGATGACTTGGAAATTAAAGTGATTGATACGCCAGCTTTTATCGTTCTCAAAGTTTTTGCTTGGGGAGATCGGGGAGAACGTACTAACAAAGATTTAGAAGACATTGAATTTATCTTATCAAGGTATGAAGATGATAAACGTGTATATACAGAATTACTGGATGAACTTGCAGAGGGTGTGGTTGAGTTACTTGATGCCAATATCTACTTACTTGGGCAAGATATTAATAGAATACTTCAAGAAAAAACTAGAGTTGAGTTAAATTTATTGTTGGACAAACTGATTGAAGGTTTAGATGTTGATCAGCCAAGAAGAAGTTTGGGTTATAGGTTAAAGGTGCTACAGCAAGGAATTAGATCTTTATCCAGATAACGTATTCTTAGAATACGTTATCTGGGCAGTATGAAGATTATCTATTTACCAAATTCTGAGTAGATTCCCTGGTTCTACCAGGGAACCAGAGGAAATTAAACAATATAAGGAGAATCAATCGCTTGCGCCCGATTAACAGCTACTAAGGTTTGATAGAAAATCGCTGCAATTTCCGCACGGGAGACATCTCTCAACGGGTTAAATACCTCTTTTTTCGGGTAATTAACCACCATATTTAATTCCGTTGCGGTAATCATGGCATTAACAGCAAAAGCCGGAATTTGAGCACGGTCAGTATAAACACTCAAATTAACTGGTGTTCCTCCCGTTAATTTCAACCCATTTACTAAAGAAACAATAGCTTGAGAGCGAGTTAAATTTTGATTCGGTCGGAAACTTTTATCAGGATAACCCGACAGAAAACCTGCCCGATTTGCTTGATTAATGGCTTCTTTCCCCCAGAAATCCGCCGGGACATCTGTAAAGGCGATGGCTTCTCGAATAGGGGTGAGTGTAAACGCCTTCATCAACATTGCAGCGTGTTGGGCGCGAGTTAAGGTCGCATCGGGTTTAAATGAACCATCGGGGAACCCGCTAATAATCCCCATATCCGCTAATCGTTCAATAAACGGTCTCGCCCAGTGAGACGCAATATCGTTGAATTTTGCGCCACCTGGAGCCGGAGTCGGTGTGGGAGTTGGGCCAGGGCTGGGTGCTGGGGTGGGAGAAGGGGTTGGACTTTGATTAGCACTAAATTCAATATTTCCTAATGTCCGAGTTGGGTTAATTTGATTTCCCACTGAAACTAAGGTGAATTTACTGGCATTTTGCACATCATATTTGCCATTATCAACAAATACATTGCCACCATTATCTTGAGGATTACCCAAATCTGGAGCAGAATCAGCAATCACCGTTAACCCATCTTGAAGATTTTTCTTAACTTGGTTTTTTCGCAATACGGGTTTAGATTGTCCTGATAACACCAGTCCAGAGCGGTTTTCCAGAATTTCATTTTCAATAATCAATGGGGCAGCAGAGGCTTGCACAGCGATCGCATATCCGGTATTTTGGAATTTATTCCCCCGAATTTCTCCTTTGGCATTTCCCGCTAAAGCGATACCATTTCCCACATTTTGAATAAAATCACTATTAAGTACCGTAGGAATGGCTGTTCCTGTTGCAAATAACCCTTCTCGTTTGGATTTTGATAAAGTACAACTGGCAACGGTACAATAAACGGATTCTGCCCAAATTCCGGTTCCTCGCGTTTGCTCATTGGTGACACTGACACCCTTAACCGTCGAGTTATTTTGCATCAAAATCGTAATATTCTGAGCCGCTGCACTGGGACTGGTAAACGTACCACTCCCGACAATCACTACATCTTGGCCTTTTGTAGCTTCATTCCCCAGAATTGTGACTCCCGATGGCACAATTAAGGGAAAGACTTCCCCACTAGCAGCGTTATAGCTTCCGGGGGCGACTTGAATCACGGTTCCTGATTGGGCACGACTCAGGGCTTTAGCAATGGTTTTTAAGGGGTCAGATTGCCCACCTGTAGCAGAATCATTGCCTGTGGCAGAATTAACAAATAAGGTGGCAGATGCAGCCATCGGTACAGTTTGAGTCACGACTTGTAGAGTTCCTTTAACGCGAGTAGGACTAATAATATTTCCAAAAGAAGTTAAGCTGGCAGTTCCAGCATTTTGAACATCAAAACCGCCATTATTGCGAATGGTATTTCCCCCTGGAGTTTGCACGGTTCCCAAATCGGGTGTGGCTTGATTTAGGATGACAACACCATCGCCACTATTGCGTTCAATTAGGTTTTGACGCAAAATCGGTTTAGCGTGATCTGCAATTAATAATCCAGAGCGATTTTCTACAATAGCATTATCTCGAATTAAGGGAGCAGCTTGATCTTTAATGGAAAGACCATATCCGGTATTTTGAAAGGTATTTCCTTGAATTTCTCCTTTGATTTCCCCTTCAATGGATAGGCCATACCCTTCATTTTGAGTAAAAATACTATTGAGAATTTGAGGATTTCCTGAACCCACTGCATAAATCCCTTCCCGTTTACAGCGAGTCAAGGTACAATTGGCAATCATAGGAGATTGAGATTCAATCCAAACCCCAGTTCCACGAGTTTGAATATTGGTGACGGTTACGCCGAGCAATTGGGCGTTATTTTCCATCAAAATTGTAATATTTTGACTCGCTGCACTGGGACTGGTATAGAGTCCATTACCTTCGATTAAAATGCCACTGCCTTTACCTGATTCATTCCCCATAACAATGACCCCTGAAGGCACAATTAGGGGGAAAGTTTCACCACTGAAACTATTATAAGTGCCAGCTTCTAGGTAAATTGTAGTTCCAGACTGAGCTTGAGACAGGGCTTTTTTTAAGGTTTTAAAGGGGGAATTGGAGTCCCCAGAACTGAAATCGTTTCCAGTGGCGGGGTTAACGTACAGAGTTACCATAATTGTGTTTTTGATTAAACCGTCTGCGCTTTATCCTAGGTTCTGTTACACCTCTGGTGTTAGGGATTCGGTCAAAAAACCGGAAAAACTTAATTTATTTTAATATTGTTCTGTTGGTTATACCTTTAGGGGGTTTCAGCCCTGGTTTCAAGTTAATGCTCTGTTTTTGGGAATTCAAGATGGGCATAGCCCATCCTTCTTTTGCTTAACTGTTATAGGTGCGATAACGCCATTTAGACAGTTGAGATTCTCCAAAGCAAGCTAATCCTTGCAATTCTAAAACCCGTTTTTGCAAAGTGTCAATTAAGTTATCTTGTTCTTGCAAATAGGTTTTCAACGCATCATAATTAACTGTTGTATTGGTCGTTCCCGGCTGTTGTGTTTTACTAGAAACTAAACTCGCTAATTTTTGTTCCATTGTCGCTATTTGAGCTTTTTGAGTTGCACAAATATGCTCTAGCTGGGAATAACTTTCTGTAGAAATACTGTGAGCTAATTTTACTTCTAATTCAGTAATTTTCTCTTGTTTCATTTGCAGTTGCGCTAGAGACCCATTACTGGCATTAAGTTCTTTTTCCAGGGCTTCAATTTGCTGAGTTAATTGTGCTTCAATGGTGCGTTGTTGTTCTAATTCGTTTTGCAAGGTTTGGTGGGTTTCGGCTGAAATTTTTCCGGCTAATTCCTGTTCTAATTCAGGAATTCGATTTAATTGAGTTTGTAATTGAGCAATCGTTGATTTTTGTTGTTCTGAGGCTTTTTGTAAAGCTTGATACACTTCTACATCAACGGTTTGTGTTACTTTTTGTTCTAGTTGATGGTGTAGATTAGTAATGGTTTGTTTTTGCTGTTCTGCTTCTTGTTTTAAGGCTTCATGGGTTGCAGAATCAACGGTTTGCGCCAGTTGAGCTTCTAATTCTGATATCCTAGTCAGTTGCTGCTGTAACTGTTGAATGGTATTAGCTTGTTCTTCAACTTGCTGTTTTAAGGCTACAGTCTCAGAGGAAAGATCAGAAGACTCTACATTAGCAGTTTCTACCGTTTCAGAGGAAGTGGAAGGTGCTGTTTCTGGAGTTTTGGTAGATAGATTTAACTCCCCTTTTCCTAGGCGTTCAAATAACTCAGATTTGGAGACTCCTAATTCTTTAGCCAAGGATTCTATCTGTTGTGCTGAATCAGCCGTTAATGAAACCGTAACTTTTACTTTGTCACTAATGGCAGAAGCAGGACGGGAAGTAGAAGGAGTGCGTTTTTTTCTATTGGTGGACATGAGACTATATTCCTTAAAAATTTCACTTAGGAGACAAGAATTTTAGATTGTGGATGTTATCACAACAATTCAACCCAAAATCTAAAAGGGTTTATCCCAAATTCATCGATTGGATGGCGGTAGACTTTCAATCGTGAGGTGTGCATCTCACTGTTGACATTTTGAATTCCTGTTCAACATTATCCTGCAATAGCCTACATTTAGAAGTATAGGGCGGTGCAGAGACAAAAAAGTGTAAATTTTGTGAAGAACAAGAGGGCGGGTCTGTGGAGCAGGCGTCCCGCCTGCTAAAGGTCTATGGAAAAAAGGAGGGTAGCTTATCTGGGAGAGCAGGAGGACAGAGGAAGTCCAACCGTCATCGCTCTCAGCAGCCCAAAGCAAAAATATGTACTTAATAAATAATTTTAACCTTAACTAAAGTTTTTTACAAATCCTCTAAAAATAGAAGACAATTTAAACATAATTTTATCCTGTTTTATTTTAGCAAGTAAATACCGTTGCTGTAAAGATTGTAACCCATTAATTAAATCCGTTGATGATAACTCTACACTTTCTCTCAATGTTTCTCTGGATAAGGGTTGCTGAAATTCACTTAATTTTAAAACGATTTGTTGTTCAATCGGTGAAAGTCGGTTAAAGAGTTGGTTAAAGTGCGATCGCATTTCCTGAGTAATCACTAATTCATTCTCAGCTAAGAACTCAGCAAGATCACCATCAAATATATTTTTAATTGAAATAGCAATACTTTTTAAATAACTAGGATTTCCTTCATATAAATTAATTAAATTTAACCAACATTCTTGATTTTTTAACCCTTTATAATTCAAAATATTAGTATCATATAAACCCGATAATTCTAAACACTTAACCGGATATAATTCCTCATCTAAACTTTCCATTTCTCCACATTGTTCTTGACTAATTAAAATTAAACTACTCTGATGTTCAATTTCCGTCATCAAAGTAAAAAAGTTTTGATAACTTTGATATTCCGGTTGATATTGTCCCGCGAATTGACCCGGAGTAAAGATATTCTGCACATCATCAAGGATAATTAAACATTTTTTCTCTATTAACAGATCTAATAATTGTTTGAATTGATCATCTATCGTTTGTTTTTCTTCTGGTTTAATAATATTTAATAAATCCTGAATAAGCAACTCTAAGGGTTTAGGATATTTTAAACTTTTCCAAATAATGACTTCAAATTGATCTAAGTTCAAATCAATAAACCTTTTAACCAAAGCGGTTTTACCCATTCCCGATATTCCTAATACTGAGATTAAACGACTATTTTGCTTTAATATCCAATTAGATAGAGTTTCAAGTTCTGTTTCTCGGTTGTAAAAATTTATTATTTGAGGAGCTAGGGTTAAATCGTGATAAACTGATTTAGATTTAGTGTTTATGTCACTTTCTTGATATTGTTTGTTAGGTTGACTTAATGCCTGTGTATGACAAAAATGATTATTGTCACTATTATTGATATTATAAACATTTAAGGAGTTTGAGCATGATTCAATATTTAATCTTTCAAATGTAGAACGAAAATTAGTCTTTCTTATATCCTCATTTAATGCTTCAGATACAAGTTTCCATAATTCAGCCCCCACATCCCCCACATGACCTTCTGTAACATGACATTTCTGGGCGATATCATCATAGGTTTGTCTTTGCCAAGTTCCCTCAACTACAGCCTTTTGCACATCATCTAGGTGTTTTCCTGTTTTCTCAACGACTAGCCGATCTACAAATTGTAACACTTCCTTTACATTCATCAAAACTATAGAGGATAAAGGTTTCAATAATTATAGCCTAACCAGAATCCGATTTTTTCCGAACTTTTCCGATTTTATTTAATGTTTTGTAATAAAACTCCCGATTAAATCCGTTCTTTTTAGAGTGGTTAAATCTCAAGTTCAAGTTTATGTTAGAAGTACCTAAAAATTAAAGAAAGAAAAATTTATGGATTTAAGAAGCGTATTACAGGGGCTAGTCAATGAGCTTCTGCCGGGCCAACAAATGTCAGAGGAACATTTTGAAGAAATCTATCAAATAATTGAGGATAAGGTAGATAACGAACCTCCTCCTCGCTTTGCTTTTATTGGTGAAACAGGAGTAGGAAAATCCTCTACTCTCAATGCACTATTCAACGCAGGTTTAGAAGTTAGTCATATCGAAGCCTGTACACAAACAGCAAGAGGGATTGAAGTTAAATTCAACGAACTTGAAGGAGTTAATGGGGCATTAATCGCCTATGATATGCCCGGATTAGGTGAAAGTCGCCTTAAACAAAGAGAACATATTGCTTTATATGAAAACATTTTAAAAGATGTTGATGTAGCTTTATGGATTTTAGATGGTCAAAATAGAGCGATCGCCCAAATACAAGAATATCTCGAAGTTGAATTAAAATCAATTAATCCTAGACTTTTAGAAAGAATGGTTATCGCTTTAAACAAAGTAGATTTAGTGCATCCTGGTGAAACTCATTGGCATCCTTTAGCTAATTTACCTAGCGAAGAACAAGAAGAAAATATCAAAGGAAGAATCCGTGATGTTAAAAGAAAAATTCATGAAGTTCTTCCTAATTGGCGAGGAACAATTGTCGGCTATTCTGCTAACAGAAGATACAATTTACCTCATCTTTTTGATGCCATGATGGATGCGGTTCCTAATAAAAGACGATGGGTAGTTGCTTCGCGTAAAGCTTTAGCTGACTTTTTGGAATTAGTTGATCCTCAATTATTACCTCCAGAAAAAAGACAAGAAAGATTACAAAATCAACAACCTAGACCTTCAAAAATGTCAGATATTGTTGCTAATATGCCGCCCGAAGAATTTGCCAAATTATCAAATAATAAAGCGGCTTTTGAAAAATGGCTAAAATCACAAGGGTTGTAACAACAATAATTTCATTATTTTCAATAAATATTAACTAAAATAAGGACATTTAAAATGACAAAATATGTGCCAAATGAGACATATATTCCTAGCGATGATTTAAACCAAATTAAAGCTAGGCTAATTAATCAAATTAGTTCTATGAATGAAGCCGAATTAAGAATTGTGGCTAAATCTGAAGCAAGTTTCAGAGCTTATGTTACTGGGGCTTTTAAAGCTATTGCCCAACTTTTTGGTTATATCATTGCTCAAATTGTCGGTACTTTCAGAGATATCGGTAGAGGTATTAGTGCTGGTTGGCAACAAGGATGGAAAGCAGGGTTGGGAGATTAACTAATTAGTGATTTGATTATGACTGAAAAATAAAAAATTAAGATCATGAGTGAATGGATGCCCTTACCTTTTCCAAAATGTCCAAGATGCCAAAAATCTTGGGTAAAAAGTTATCATTGTTGTTTAGTTCCTGGCGAAGTTTTAGTTGAACCATATCAAAGACAAGCAAAATGTTGTAGTTGTAGTGAACAATGGTATGTACTGAACACCAGTTTTAATTGCTCTTGTGGCTATACTTTCAGCGCATCAGAAGTAGAAAATGCTCTTTCAACAACACAATTATTAAAACAACGTTTGATTCAAAAGCTGAACGAAATGGATAGTTTTGAAAGGAGTATTACAACTAAATCTCAAAGCTCTTTTAAACAATGGATTGGTAGTATTAGTTATGAAATAGGAAGGTTATTAGGAACAACAGTAAGTCAAGCTAAACAATTAATTGATAACTTTTTTGAAAAGTGGTCATTTTAATTAGTTAATCTTAGCTTATTATAGATATCTTACCTGATGATGTCCAAAAATCGGCTTTTGTTTGTGTAAGGAATGTAAACGTTGAGGTTTACCAACGCTCATTCGCTTCCTCTCTTGTCAAGGAATGAAAGTTAGGAATCACAATAGGATTTGCTGTTAGTTTAGCAATAATTCCCGTTGTAGGAAAGCCTTTCGTTTTTTTCATAGATTCCGATTCTATAATCAGTTTTACGGTTTGACCTTCTGTTAATTGGAAATCAGCTAAGGGTCGAAAAACCCCGTTTTCAAAAATTGCATCAAAACTTTGTTGTTGCATAATGAATTAGGTGATTATTTAACTCTTTTCTATTTTAACCTATTTTATTGTAGGAGTGTTGAGGGTGCGATCGCTTTTTGGGGTCTAAGGGAGTTAGGAGTGCGATCGCTTTAACTACACTAATTTACAAGTCAGGATGTTTTACTGTTGAAATAGATAAACTTTGAGACTTTTTAATAAATTTTTCATCAAAAGTATAAAATTCTAAACAATGATTACTTGAAGCTTAATGAAAAGCATCGGCAAAATCTACACCATTTTCATGCCATTCGATAATTTGTAAAATCAACTTTTCATTTGTTAAATAAACATTCGGTAAACCCAAAACCTTTCTAAAAGCTTGGCAAATTTCTAAAGGTTTAAACTTGTAAGCAAACCGCAACACCCATTCAGTTTCTAAGATTACAGTATCAGGAATAAAAATATTTTTATTTTTGAACAATTCTAAACTTTGTTGATACTGTACTTCATCATCTCTAGTAATAAATCTAACAATAATATTAGTATCAATAGCAATCATTGATTCCATAATTCTTCTATTCCCTGAGCAATTGCTTGATCCATTTCTTCAATTGTTTTGGCTTTTCCTTGATACTTCAAACACCCAGCAACTTCATCTAATGTTGTTTCTGGGAAAGTTTTTTTAGGTTTTAATAAAATTCCATCACCCAGATTAATTATGATTAATTCTTGACCTACTTCCCAATGATACTGATCTCTTAAGATTTGAGGAATAGTAACTTGACCTTGACTTGACAATTTGGTAATTTCCATTGAACTAATAGTTATATATTTTTTCCTATTGTAATTTTAACATAGATTGCTGTTTGTAGGTAACTAATGATGATGCGATCGCTTCTTGGGGTGTAAGAGAGTTAGAAGTGCGATCGCTTTTGCTATTTTGTGCTAACATTAAATTTAATGCAAATTTAGTGCAAAGTCCCCAACCATGATTAATCTAAATCGAGATATTCAATCCCTCTCAACCTTTAAACGGAATACAAATGAAATGATTACCCAGATGAAAGAAACAGGTAATCCTATTGTTTTAACTATTAATGGGAAAGCCGAATTAGTAGTACAAGATGCTGTATCTTATCAAAAATTACTAGATTTTATAGAGAAATTAGAAACTATTATTGGGATTCAAAAAGGATTAGAAGATATAGCAACAGGTGACACACAACCCCTAAATCAATTCATCGAAGAAATGCAGCATAAACATGGAATTTCAAGTTAAATTAACCCAGAATGCTAAACTAGAAATAGAATCTGCTTATCTTTGGTTAAAAAATCTTAACCCTAATTATGCTGATCAATGGTTTAGAGATTTAATGAATACTATTGCTACTTTGCAAGATAAGCCAAAACGTTTTGCTTTAGCTAGAGAAAACGATGATTTTCCTGAAGAAATTAGACAAATCATTTATGGGAAATCAAGGAATAAATACAGAATTATTTTCACCCTTCGAGAGGATATCGTTTATATTCTTTATCTTCGTCATAGCGCACAATCTTCAATTACTTTTAATCCCCTTGATCTGGAGTAAAATTATTAATGCGATCGCTTCTTGGGGTGTAAGGGAGTTAGAAGTGCGATCGCTCATTTTGCCTATTGCCTATTAGACATCTCCAAAATAGAAACAAGGAGGGGTAACAAGATGATAAAATTAAATTTTACCCCTGATTAGAGATGAGTAAATTAAGAGAGTATCTGGACAAGAACCCCCAGCAAGCAAAAAGGCTATTA
>NZ_JACJSC010000035.1 GCF_014697575.1 Planktothrix sp. FACHB-1365
ATTAAAGATGGACAGGGATCTAAATGGTGCGCGAGGGATTTTCCTTCGTGCATTGGTTGATACGCCTTGGTTAAGAAATTATCTTAACTTATGTATTTGTTAACAAATGTTAGCAAAAAAGTATCGGTCAACCCCTAACGCCTTCAGAAAAACAAATCCTCAAAGCTGCTTGGGATAATGAAAGCTACAGTAGCCTTGCTGAGAGCTTATATCTTAGTGTTGGTCATATTAAAGATTTAGCGTCCCTATTATGGCAACGTCTTTCCGGTGTCTTTGGGGAAAAAATCACTAAGAATAACTTTCGATGGGTTATTGAAGTGCGTTGTGGCACATCTTCATCTTCTCAAGAAGAAATAGGAGAACTTAATGGTGATGAAAAGGAAGATCCGAAAGGTAATATTTTAATTGTTGATGACCTGGTTGAAAACTTACATTTCTTAACAAATCTATTAAATGAACATGGGTATATCGTCCGAAGTGTTAATAATGGGAAGATGGCATTAAGAACAATCCAAAAGACTCACCCGGATGTAATTTTGCTCGATATTGCCATGCCAGAAATGGATGGGTATCAAGTCTGTCAAGCTTTAAAAGCTGATGAAACAACCTCAGAAATTCCGATAATTTTCTTGAGTGCGCTAAATGAAGTTTTCGATAAAGTCAAAGCTTTTCAAGTCGGTGGAGTGGATTATATTACCAAACCCTGTGAACCCAAAGAAGTGATCGCCCGTTTGCAAACTCAACTCATTATTCAACAACAAAAACAGAAGTTAAAACAGCAAATTGAACACCATCAACAAACAGCAGAAATTCTCTACCAATCTCGGGCTTTACTGGCTAATTTATTAAATAGTTCTAAAGATGGAATCATGGCTTTACAAGCGGAAAGAGATATGATAACTGAAGAGATTAACAATTTTTACTGTTTAATTATTAATCCTATCTTTGTTAAAATTTTGGGTCAAAAACGAGAAAATCTTATCGGTAAGACTATTCCCAAAAAAATGCTTAATCAACTCAATCCTAAGCTATTTAATTCCTTGATTAAGGTAGTTGAGACGGGGGAAGAAATCGAAGAAAAAGTTTGTTGGGGAAATGATCCGGCTGAAGGTTGCTGTTATTTGACTGCGGTAAAATTTGGAGATGGGTGTTCAATTACAATTCGTCAAATTACCAATTTGAATCTCATTGAATTTAAGTGTCAACTGTCAGCTAATAATAACTGATATAGCGCTATAAAACTAGGAATTTGTTCAGGGTGGCTTATTTTTTTTGAGTCGTTATGAGTCAATTAGGGTGCAAACGGTTGTTATACTGATCACCAATCTATGATTCCATTTAAAACGATAAAACCGTTGATTGAACTTCTTGCCAGTGAATCCGATACAGTTGTAACGGTTCAGCTTTGCCTTTAACAATAACGGGGGGAATTTTTTCTAAGGGAATACTGCGATCTTTAAGTTGATCAAATGTGGATTGAGAAATTAAAATTTCGTTTTTTTGAGCAGCAGAACAAATCCGACTCGCTACATTCATAGTATCTCCAATATGGGTATATTGAATTAGTTTAGAAGAGCCAATATTTCCCGCCGCCACCTGTCCGGTATTCAGTCCAATATGAATATAAATGGGTTCACCATAACGCTGTTTCCATTGTTGATTCATCCGATAAACAGACCATTGCATTTCAATCGCCGCCCGCACCGCTCGATCAACATCATCATGACGGGAATAAGGTGCTCCCCAAACCGCAACTAAGGCATCTCCAATATATTTTTCTAAGGTTCCTTCAAAGGGAAAAACAATTTCCTCCACCATAATTTTAAAATATTCATTTAACATAGAAATGACTTGTCTCGGCTGCATTCGAGACGACATTTCGGTAAAGCGAGTAATATCAGAAAATAAAGCGGTAACTTCACTTTCTACAATCCCTAATTTTCCTTCTTCCCGCAGTTTTCGACTCACCGCCGGGGGGAAAAATCGTTCAAGTTTATTCCGAATGACCGCTTCTTCCTGCATTTTTTTATATAATTCAGCGTTATCAATAGCGATCGCCGATTGATTGGCTAAGGCGGTTAAAAACTCTACATCTTCGGGAGAATAAATGTCTGTTAAAGATAAATTATCGACATACAACACCCCAATCACACTTTCTCGAAGTTGTAAAGGCGCACACATGGACGCATGAATCGCTTGACACAAAATCGACTCAGAACCCTCAAAGCGTTCATCTGATTGAGCATCGGCTATTAACAATGCCTTCCCTGTTTCGCGAACGGTATTGGTAATTTTTTTACTATAAAAATGTTCATCCGCTAAGGGTTCTTCCCGAAATTTAACGGCTTTTCGTTCTAAATTATTGGTTTTGGGATTAACGAGCAAAATTGCCGCCCGATCAACATTCATAATCTGAAATAACAGATCTAAAATTTTATCCAGCAGTTTATTGAGTTCATGGGGAGAAGATAACTCTTTGCTGACTTCTAATAAAATTTTTAACTTATCAACAACTCGTAAATGGGCATCTTGTTGGCGAATATTTAAAACTGAACTTCCGGCGGGGGAAGGTTCTAATAAATCTTGAATAATCGTATAACTCGCATCCGTCGCAAATTCTTGAATCACAGAGGTTTGAGAATTCTCCCCATGAGCTTTTAAGGCAGGTGTGAGAGAAACATTCATAAACTTAAATACTACACGACCACAACGAATTAAATCCCCAGACTTGAGATTTGAGTGTTCAATCATCACCTCATTAACAAAGGTATGATTACTACTCTGCATATCGGTAATCGTGATTTTATCTTCACGGACATCAATGCAAGCATGACGACGAGACAAACTCACATCCGTCAAACAAATCGTGTTATCCCGTCCCCGTCCGATGGTATTCTCACCGAACTGTAAGTTAAACGTCATGGCGCTGGTCGTATCGGGGTTGTAAATGATATACGGCACTTTCCTCTTAACCTAATTCCTATAAAAGCGTTACATAGACGGGATTGTGCGAATCAATGAAATTTCAGTGTGATGTTAAAGGCATTTATTAGAAGGTCAAAAATGAACAGCCCAGTCATAACCGTTGATTCCTGCGGTTGGCATCACTGTCTGTTTACAATTTAACTCCAATTACCGGATTTATCCTAATTTTAGCTTGAGCAGCAAGAAGCCTCACACTTACCGCGATAGCGGAAGTGTTGAGATGAATTGCGCGTGAGTTGACGACAGTTCTGCGACCAAATTCTTCCGCAGGAAGAACAGGGAGCAGAACAGGTCGGAAACGAACAAATCTTATGTTATACTATTTTATAGCAAACGTAGTTCACTCTAATATGTTAAGAGTCGTCAAAGTCAGGTTATATCCAGATGTCCAACAACAGCAGTCACTAGCGCAAGCTTTTGGCAGTTGTCGTTGGCTTTGGAATTATTGTCTGAACTTGATGAACCAAACATACAAGGAGACTGGTAAGGGGTTATCTGGATATGAAGTTAAAAAGATAATTCCCCAATTAAAGAAAGAGTATGATTGGTTGTCACTAACTTACTCACAATGTTTACAGCAAGTTTGTTTGAACTTGGGTGTAGCATTTAACAACTTCTTTGAGAAAAGAGCTAAATACCCTAGATTCAAATCTAAGCATGGTAAACAGTCAATACAATATCCTCAAAATGTTAAAGTTGCTGATAATTGTGTAACCCTCCCAAAAATAGGAGATGTAACAGCAATTATCCATAGACCTATTGAGGGGAAAGTTAAGACTGTAACTATATCTAAAAACTGTTCTAATCAATATTTTGCAGCTATTCTGTTTGATGATGGTAAAGAAAAACCAGAATTAAACACAGAAGGTAAAGCAATAGGTATTGACTTGGGATTAACCCACTTTGCTATTACTAGCGATGGGTCAAAGTTTGATAATCCTAGAATACTGAGCAAGCATGAAAAGAATTTAAAACTTAAACAACAGCAGCTATCACGAAAACAAAAGGGTTCTCATAACCGCAATAAGGCGAGATTTAAAGTCGCTAGAGTTCATAGAAAAATAACTAACTGCCGTGAGGATTTTCTGCACAAGCTATCGCGTAGGATAGTTAACGAAAACCAAGTAATTGTGCTTGAAAATCTCAACGTTAAAGGCATGGTGCAGAATCATTGTTTGGCTAAATCCATTCATCAAGTAGGATGGGGAATGTTCTGTACCATGCTTAAATACAAGGCAGAAATGGAAGGGAAAATTTATCTTGAAGTTGATAGATTTTTTCCCAGTTCAAAAACCTGCCATGTGTGCTTGAACCAAGTTGGTAGTTTGCCGCTAGATGTAAGATTCTGGACTTGTGAAAACTGCCAAACTAGACATGACAGGGATGTGAACGCAAGCATTAACATCAGAGATGAGGGACTACGAATACTTCGACTACGCTCAGTACAAGTTTTGACCTCTGGAACGGGGGATAAAGCCTGTCGCCCAGATGTAAGTCGAAGTAAGGGAGGACGAAAGAAATCCACTACTGCGCTTTCTGTTGGGCAGGAAGCCTACACTGTACCGCAAGGTCAGTGTAGGTAGTTCACATTGCGCCTTCTAACGCAGCCCCGACGACGCGATGATCTTCATCTTTTTTCAAATAGTGTAATGCAGCCTGGGCTTGGGGATGATTAAATTTTCTCAAGGCTAAAGCCACACGAGTCCGAATTCGCCAAACTGGAGTTCCGACTAATTCTAAAAGCTGTTCTAAGGCTTCTGTTTGTTTCTCTGTTCCGGCTAATCCGGCTAACCCTTCAATGGCGGCTTCTTGAGCGACTTGTTCGGGGGCACTCAACGCACAAATACAGATGTCATACAATGCTTGGGGGTGACGACGGCTGATCAAGGGTTCTAAAATACTCCGTCGCACGAGCCAGTTACAATCTTGACCAAAACAACGCACGAGGTAAGGGATGGCTATTTCCCCATATTGGGAGAGGGAGTTAGCCGCTTCCGCACGAACATTGGGATCGGGATCGTGATCGAGGAGTTCCACCAAGGCTTGAAAGGATTCGGGGGATTGTTGACGTCCCAGTCCCATCGCCACAAAAGACCGGATAATAAATTCAGGATCACTGAGTTTACTGATTAATAGAGGAATCGCTACTGTACTCTCGTGATCGTTTAACTCAGTTAGTCCCCGGAGTCGCTCCTGAAAATCATGGCTATTCAGGTAGGTTTGGATTTGCTGGATCTGCATCAGAATCCTCCAGAAGCGTTAAAATTTAAAATCTGTGTTTGCAACAAAAGGGTCTTAATGGGGTTTGATTTATTAATGATGATCGATAGACTTATTTACTTTACTGCAAAATTTTAATTCCGCAAAACTATCTCCAGAAAGAGGAGTGAATGCGTATATATACTGACCTCTGTGTCAATTCTGGATTTTATTGATATGTATTTAAAAGTATTACATCTACGACAGTTCCGAAACTATGTTGATCAAAACGTTTTATTTGAAGCCCCGAAAACGATTTTATTAGGAAATAATGCTCAAGGAAAATCGAATTTATTAGAAGCGGTGGAATTGCTTTCTACCCTCAAAAGTCATCGGGTAAGTCGAGATCGGGATTTGATTTTTGATCCTGAACCTACTGGACAAGTCAGTGCTACGGTGGAACGGGACGTGGGAACTTTGGATTTAGCCATTACCCTGCGTTCCCAAGGCGGACGAACGGTTGCTCTCAATGGTCAATCTTTGCGTCGTCACTTGGATTTTTTGAGTGTATTAAATGTGGTTCAGTTTTCTAGTTTAGATTTAGAATTAGTTCGAGGTGGCCCTGAACATCGACGCAGTTGGTTAGATCGGTTATTGGTACAGTTAGAGCCTATTTATGCTTATATTTTACAACAATATAATCAAGTCCTACGTCAACGCAATGCCCTCCTGAAACAAATTAAACAGAATGGGGAAGTTTCCGATTCTCAACCAGAAGAATTAAAGCTTTGGGATGTACAATTAGCGATCGCCGGAACCCGGGTTTTACGACGGCGGAATCGGGTTTTAGAACGTTTAGTTCCTTTGGCTAAAGCTTGGCATCAATCGATTAGTGGCAGTACGGAGTTATTAGAGATTATTTATCAACCGAATGTTAATTTAGAGTTACCCAATCAAAGTTTATCAACCACACCCCCGGAGAAAATTCAACAGGCTTTTTTTGAGAAACTCGCTACTCGATTAATCGCCGAAAAACAACAAGGTATTTCTTTAGTTGGCCCCCATCGAGATGATGTGATCTTTACGATTAATCAAACTCTAGCCCGCAATTATGCTTCATCGGGTCAACAACGCACGTTAGTTTTAGCGTTAAAATTAGCGGAATTACAACTGATTGAAGCGGTGGTGGGGGAACCTCCCTTACTATTATTAGATGATGTCTTAGCTGAGTTAGATCTACATCGACAAAATCAACTGTTAGAGGCCATTCAAGATCGCTTTCAAACATTAATTACAACCACCCATTTAGGGTCTTTTGATCCTCAATGGTTAAAGAACACTCAAATTTTAAGCGTTAAAGCTGGACAAATTCACCCGCTAAACTCCTGTCGCTAAACCCTAGCCAAATTGTAAATTCAACGTATAATCGAATTAGGATCGGCTATGCTGTGGTAACTCCAGGAATCAGGTTCAATGCTTTCTGAGGGTTCCCCCAAAGAAACGAGTACAACCTTGGTTTTTACGTTTGAGCTAATCAAACAATTCCATCATGGATTTCTCCCAGTTCTTCCGTTCTCTATGGATCAGTCAAACCTGGAAAAAAATTCCCTTACGGTTTGTCTTGATTATTCCCTTTGTTATCCAGATTACAGCAACGGTATCTATTATTGGTTACCTTTCCTTCTTAAGTGGGCAACGTGCCATTGAGAAAATGAGCAACGAACTCATGATTGAGGTAACTCAGCGTGTGAAAGATCATATTGAACACCTAACAGAAGATACAGAAACAATTACCCATTTGACGCTTTCTCATTGCCAAGCTGAAAACATAGATTTAAACAATCTGAATCTGTTAGAAAGACAGCTATTTTTAAACTTACATCATTTTAAGTTTATTAGTGCAATATTAGTGGGAAATGAACAGCATCAGTTTGTAGCCGTTAGTCGTTTTAATGGACAGCGACTCTGGCGTTCTAGTCCCCAGGATTCATCCCTGATTTATGATTATGCCCTTGATCAAACAGGAAAACCCATTAAACTTTTAAGAACCTTTTGGAAACCTAGTGTTACCCTGCGTCCTTGGTATCAAGATGCGGTGAAAAGTCAAAAAACACGCTGGGGTTCCCTTTATTTATTAGGAAGTCAAGAAGATTGGGTATTAAATCTCAATACGCCAATTTATGAACCCGAAACAGGGAAATTGTTGGGGGTCTTGTCCGTTGGAATCGTCTCTTCCGATCTCAGTGATTTCCTTAGCCAGATTCAAGTTGGAGACGCGGGACAAATTATTTTGATTGATAGACAGGGAAATGTAGTAGCAAATTCTCAAGGTAAAGTTAATCAACAAAAACATCAAGAATTAAAACAAATTAATATTTTAAATAGTCAAGATCTATTATTAAATAGTATCGGAAAGTTTTTAATTAAAAATTACGGGGATTTACAAAACCTTCAAACGGTACAAAATGTTGATTTCACCATTCCACTGACAACTTGGGAAAGTTTATCAAACCATTATTATTTACAAGTTGTTCCCTTAAAAAATCAATATGGTTTAGATTTACTGACTATTATTGTGATTCCTCGAAGCGACTTCATGGCTGAAGTCTATGCTCAGTTTAAACAAACCTTTTTTCTGTGTACTGGTATTGTTATATTAGCGATTGGTGTGGGGATCTTGACCAGTCGTTGGATTATTAAACCCATTTTAGCAGTTAATCAAGCAGCTAAACGGATTGCAGAAGGTGAAATTCAACACCTCAGCGATTTTGAAAGAAGTGATGAAATTGGGGAATTAGTTCAATCTTTTAAAGGAATGAATACTCAATTACAAAATACTTTAGTTCAACTTAAAATAGAAATTCTTAAACACAAAAAAACCGAAGCAAAATTGCGCCAAGCTCAACATATTTCAAGACTGAGTATTTGGGAATTTTATTATCAAACTAAAACCACGATTTGGAGTCCAGAAATTTATCAACTTTATGGTCTTGACCCTATCGTTAAACCCCCTCAAGGAGAAGAAATATTACAGTATATTTATCCTGACGATCACTCCATCTATCGTCATGAAATTCTTAAACCTTTATGGGCGAAAAAACCTTTCGCAGCAGAATTACGAATTGTGCGTTGTGATGGTTCAATTGGCTATGTAGAAATCCAGGGAGAACCGATTTTTGATCAACAACACAAAGAGGTGATTCGCTTATTAGGAACCCTCAGAGATGTTACAGACCGCAGACAAGTGGAAATCACCTTAAAAAATCAAGAACAATTATTACGAAGTATTTATGAGGGAGTGGAGGAACCTATTTTTGTGGTAGAAGTTGGAGATAATGGAGAGTTTTACTATGTAGGAACTAATCCCGCCCATGAGAGAATAACAGGTTTTTCGCGTAAATCATTGTTAGGAAAAACCCCTCAAGAATTAAAGATCCCTTCCTGGGAAAAGGTCATCCAACATTATCAAGACTGTATTGATGCAGGAACGTCTATTTGTTATGAAGAAGTCGTGGTTTTAAATGGTGTAGAAAGGTTTTGGTATACAAGCCTTACACCCTTAAAAGATTTAGAATCTAAGATTTATCGGATTGTTGGAACCACAATCGATACCACTTATATTAAAAAAACGGAGCGATCGCTACAGTCTGCTTTACAACAAATTCAAGAACATTTTGAAAACTCACCCTTAGCGATTATAGAATGGGATGCTCAAGGTAAAATTAAACGCTGGTCAAAACAAGCTGAAGATATATTTGGCTGGAAAGCAGATGAAGTTGTCGGTTTATCGAATGATGATTTTTCCATGATCCATGAAGAAGATCAAGAAAATGTTTATCAGGAAATTCAGAAAATGATATCCGGTCAAACCAGTACCTTGAAAATGCAAAACCGCAATTATACGAAAACCGGAGAAATTCTAACTTGTGAATGGTTTTCGTCAGGTATTTTTGATCAACACGGAAATTTAACCTCTACTTTATCCTTTATTCAGGATATCACCGCTCGTCAGCAAGCAGAAGAAATCTTACGTCAAAGTGAAGAACGGTTTAGAAGTGCATTTACCAATACCGCAATTGGAATGTTTATTGTTTCAACAAACTGTAGATTTTTACAAGTTAACGATGCAATTTGTCAAATTTTAGGCTATTCTGAGGCAGAACTTTTAAATTTAACGTTTCATGATATTACTTATCCTGATGATTTAGAAAGAGATTTAAGTTATGTTAAACAAATATTAGAAGGTAAAATTAAAACCTATACGTTAGAAAAACGATTAATTCATAAAAAGGGAAATTTAGTTTCAGGATTACTCAGTATTGGTTTTGTTCAAGATCGTCAGAATCATCCCCTTTATTTTGTCGCTCAATTTCAAGATATTACTCAACGAGTACAAGCAGAACAAGCTTTAAAAGAAAGTGAACAACGATTTGAACGCGCCATTAAGGGATCAAATGATGGAATTTGGGATTGGTTTGATATCCATCAAGAACAAATTTGGTATTCTCCTCGATTTTTTGAAATTATGGGGTATCAACCGAATGAATTTCAACCCACTTTAACCCGGTTCAGAAATTTTATTCATCCTGATGATCGTCAGTCTGTATTTCAAACTATTGAAAATCATTTGCAGTTTAATAGTCCTTACTTTATTGAATATCGGTTGCTGCACAAATTAGGTGATTATATTTGGGTACAAGCTAGGGGAGAAGCCCTCAGAGATGAACAAGGAAACCCAGTGAGTATGGCGGGTTCCGTAACCGATATTACCGAACAAAAATTAGGAGAATTAGCCCTACGCCAAAGTGAAGCCAAATGGCGACATTTAATTGAAGCTAATATTGTGGGGATTCTTTTTGCTGATTTTGAAGGCAGAATTTTAGAAGCCAATGATGCCTTTTTACGGATAATTGGCTATAGCCGAGAGGAGTTAGAAAAGGGACAATTACGCTGGGATACGATTACTCCCCCTGAAGGTAAAGCCGCTGATCAAGAAAGGGTTCAGAAAATTTTAAATGATAAGATTTTACCCCCCGATGAAAAAGAATATTTCCATAAAGACGGGACTCGAATTCCGGTGATTTTAGGAGCAACTTTATTAGAAGAACAAAATCAATGTGTTGCTTTTGTGTTAGATATAACCCAACAAAAACAAACCAAAATCGAGCTTCAAAAAGCTAAAGAACAAGCGGAAGCCGCTAATCGGGCTAAAAGTAACTTTTTAGCCAATATGAGTCATGAACTTCGTACCCCTTTGAATGCTATTTTAGGGTTTACGCAACTGATGGTGCGGGATTCTACCTTAGCATCCCATCATCGAGAGAAATTACAAATTATTAACCGGAATGGAGCTTATTTATTACAGTTAATTAATGATATTTTATCCATTTCTAAAATTGAAGCTAATCACGTTACCCTCGATATAACATTATTTGATTTATATCAATTATTAGAAGATTTAAAAAATACCTTTGAACTGCGTTCTAGCTCTAAAGGAATACAACTGATTATTGAGAAATCTCCCCAGTTACCTCGATATATACAAACCGATGAACGCAAATTGCGACAAGTTCTGATCAACTTATTAGATAATGCGATAAAATTTACCTATCGCGGTTCTGTCACCCTGCGAATTAAGCCTTTAGACTTGACTGTTAACGGCTCTGATTCTTCTCGATACACACTTGAGTTTGAAGTACAAGACACCGGGGATGGAATCGCCTCAGAAGAATTAGATTCCATGTTTGATGCTTTTGTACAAACCACAACTGGACGACAATCTCAACAAGGAACCGGGTTGGGACTACCGATTAGTCGTCGATTTGTAGAGCTTTTGGGCGGTAAAATCACCGTCAGGAGTCAAGTGGGAATAGGAACTTGCTTTCAATTCACAATTGAGGTTCCTGAAATTGACACTACAACCCTGGCGTTATCACAACCCGAATATCAAGTGATGGGACTCGCACCCCATCAACCTGAATACCGAATTTTAGTGGTTGATGATTTAGAAGCAAACCGTCACTGGTTAGCGAAATTATTACGTTCTGTGGGGTTTGAGGTTGAAGAAGCGGAAAATGGAGAAATGGCTTTGATTCTGGTAGAATCCTACAACCCCCATTTAATTTGGATGGATCTGCGAATGTCGGGTATGAATGGCTATCGAGCTACTCAAGAAATTAGAGCCAAAAAAGCTCAAACTTTGTTATCGACCCCCCCTGATTTTGAGCCGTTTCCCAAAATTATTGCGGTTTCTGCTAGTGTATTTGAAGAGGAACGCCAACAAGTAATTGACGCAGGCTGCGATGATTTCGTTGGTAAACCTTTAACGGAAACTACTATTTGGGAGATGCTAAAGAAACATTTAGGCGTAAAGTACAGAGTTGAAGAGTTGAAGCCGAACCAAGCTGAACATCATCAAATCCAGGATGCAGTCATTGTCGAAGCTTTAGCCACTCTTCCGCCAGAATTACTGCATCAGCTTGCTACCGAAACTCAAATTGGGGATTCTGAAAAACTTCTCAGTTTGCTAACACAGATTCCGGCTTCTCAACCGTTTTTAATTAACACGCTTACGGAATTAATCAATAACTTTGAGTTTGAATTAATTCTTCATTGGGTTACACTTGCGCTCTCATGAAATCTAACTCAGCTACCGCGTCTTTAGCCAATATTTTAATTGTTGATGATGTTCCTGATAACTTGCGGGTTTTATCTCAAGTTTTATTACAGCAAGGTTATCGAGTTCGGAAAGCAACTAATGGGCAATTTGCCTTAAATTCGGCCCAATTGATGCCCCCGGATTTAATTTTATTAGATGTGATGATGCCCGAGTTAGACGGGTATGAAGCGTGTCGTTTTCTCAAGGCGGATGAACGCACGCGGGATATTCCGATTATTTTTATTACGGCTAGAGATGATATTGAAAGTAAACTCATGGGGTTTGAAGTGGGCGGATTAGATTATATTACGAAACCCTTTGATGTTCAAGAAGTTGTCGTTCGGGTTGCGACTCAACTGAAAGTCAGTCGATTGCAAAAAGAACTGCAATTACAAAAAGAACAGTTAGAGCAAAAAAATCAACAACTCGAACAGGAAATTTGCGATCGCATTACCGCCCAAACTGAACTCCAAAACTTAAATCAAGGGTTAGAAACTAAAGTTGAACAACGTACTCAAGAACTGAGACTGAGAAATCAAGAGTTAATTAGTTTACAAAAAAAATTAGAAATTTCTTTAAAAAAAGAACAATCTTTAAGTGAAATGAAATCTCAATTAATTACGACAATTTCCCATGAATTTCGGACTCCTTTAACGGTGATCATGACTTCTAATGAATTAATTAAATATAAAATCGAAAAACAACAAACTCAAAATTTAGATCGTCATTTAAACCGAGTCAATGAAAGTGTTAAACGCATTGAACAGATTTTGAATAGTGCAATTGTATTGGCACAAGCCGAATCTAATGTAATTAATTTTGAAGCTCAAATTTTAAATTTAGATTTATTTACTAAACAGATCTTAGAAGATTGGAAACCTCTGGAAAACCAATCCCATCCCATAGAATTATCTATTAAAGGGAATCATCCTGAAGTCTTTAAAGCTGATCCCAATTTTCTTAAACAAATTTTAATTCATTTATTAACCAATGCAATTCGTTATTCTCCAGAGGGAGGGACGATTAATCTGGAACTGATTTATCAACCCACTGAAGTTATTTTTAAAATTCAAGATCGGGGAATTGGCATTCCTGAATCTGAACTAGACCAAGTATTTGATGCCTTTTATCGCGGCAATAATGCGGATTCTATCTCAGGAACTCCCGGCGCTGGATTAGGATTAACCGTTGTTAAACGCCTTGTAGAACTCCATCAAGGAACAATAACCCTGGAAAGTATTCTTAACCAAGGAACAATTGTTACCCTTTCTTTTCCTGTTTCAGAAGTTGAGAGTTGACGGTCAACCCTCAACCCTGAACAAAATCCCTTAAGTCGTTTCTGGCGACGGGGATGGAGTTTCAGTTTTAAACACAATTCGCAGCAACGGAGGCGCTAAGAATGTGGTGAGGATAACCATCAAAATAATCGCCACATCCAAAGCCGGAGATAAGGCACCACTGGCAGAACCAACGGCGGCGAATACTAATCCGACTTCTCCTCGTGGAATCATCCCAACGCCAATTCCTAAACGATTGAGGTTATCCAAACCAAACACCCCCCAACCTGCTGAGATTTTGCCAACAATTGCCACCACAATTAAAAACACAGCAATAATTAATCCTTCCCGATTTTCAGGAATAGCTGGGTTTAAAACACTTAAATCCGTTTTTGCCCCAACCGCCACAAAAAATACGGGAACAATGACATCAGCAATGGGTTTAATTAGCTCTTCTAACTCCTTACCTGGTTCGGTTTCATCTAACACTAACCCGGCTGCAAATGCCCCTAGAATGGCTTCTAGGTGAATTGCACCCCCAATATAGGCTAAAAGCAGGGCTAAAATTAAGGCTGGAACCACAACCCGACCTCGTGTTTTAAATTGTGAGGCAAGAGCAACAAAAGTTCCGTTAAAAAACTTGCCTAAAACAATCGCACCGACAATAAAAACACTAGCACTAATAATCAAATAGATGATATTAGCAATATCAATTTCGCCTGTTTTGGCTAAACTGGCAACAACTGCTAAAATCAGAATGCCTAAGACATCATCAATCACCGCCGCACCCAAGATAATTTGACCTTCTTGGGTAGACAAACAACCAATTTCTGATAGAACCCTAGAGGTAATCCCGATACTGGTAGCCGTCAATGCTGCACCTGCAAAAATTGCTGGAATTACAGGAACATGGAAAATAAACATCAGTCCTGCTGTTCCGGCAACAAAGGGAACAACAACTCCAATACAAGCCACAATAAAGGCTTGAATTCCTACCGCCAGCAGTTGTTCAATATTGGATTCTAAACCAATTTCAAACAACAAAATAATCACACCGAGTTCGGATAAAATCTCTAAAACTTCGCTTTGAGATTTAAACGTTGCTTCTGCTGCATCGGGGCTTAAGCCGGCGGTCGTTTCCAGAATACTAATAATCAGTGAATGAGAACTATCAATCCCTCCTTCTGGAAAAATCACTAAATGCAGGGCAGAAACCCCAATAATTACCCCTCCTAGCAATTCTCCCAAAACCGGAGGAAACCCTAACCAGTTGGCAAACTCTCCCCCCGCTTTACTGGCTACAAAAATCGCCACTAAACTCAGCAGAACCCCCAGTAATACCATTGTTGGTTCTGCTTTCCCTGGAGGGCAAGCTTCCGTCACCGTTCCCAAAAGTGGTAAAAATCCCAATCCAGATTTTGAGAACATAGAACCCAACGGGAAAACCCCTGTAACTAGATCCACTGTTAACTCCATCTAACTCACCCCAATTACTTTAGCGGAAACAGACACAGGGGGACAAGGGGATGAGGGGACAAGGGGACAAGGGGACAAGGGGACAGGGGGATGAGGGGACAGGGGGACAGGGGGATGAGCAGATAACTGATAACTGATAACTGATAACTGATAACTGATAACTGATAACTGATAACTGATAACTGTTAACTGATAACTGTTAACTGATAACTGTTAACTGATAACTGATAACTGATAACTGTTAACTGTTAACTAAAGACTCGATGCTGGAGGCTGGGCATTTGGCGACGGACTTGTTCAAGACGGGCTGGATCAATTTCTGCGATCGCCACTCCTGGTTTATCTCCCCCATCAGCGAGAACAGCCCCCCAAGGATCAAGAATCATGGCATGACCATGGGTATATCGACGGCCATAATGACACCCCGTTTGAGCGGGTGCAATCACATAACAGGTATTTTCAATCGCTCTCGCTTTGAGGAGAATTTCCCAGTGATCCTTTCCGGTATAGGCGGTAAAAGCAGCCGGGACAAATAAAATTTCTGCTCCCTGTTGGGATAAGTGGCGATAAAGTTCAGGAAATCGGACATCATAACACACCGATAATCCTAAATTTCCCAATTCTGGGGAATCATAAACCGGAGGTAAAACACTTCCGGCCATCACCGTATTAGATTCCCGATAAGTATTGCCATCGGGTAAATTAACATCAAAGAGATGAACTTTCTGATAACGCGCTAATTCCTGACCATTAGACCCCATCAACACCGCCGTATTGTAGACTTTGCCCTCTGTTGTGGGAACTGGAAAACCCCCAGCTAAAAGTGTAATTTGAAACCGTTGGCTAATCGTTTTGAGAAATTTTTCAGTTTTTTGGGCAATGATTTCAGCTTGAGCCAGTTTCTCGGCTTCTTCACCCATAAAGGGAAAATTCTCAGGTAAGCTGACTAACTCCGCTCCCTGACGAACTGCTAAATCAATCAATTCTTCTGCCTCTGCTAGATTTTTGTCTAACCAAGGCGTACTGGTCATTTGAATAGCCGCAGCAAGATAGGATTTCATTGAACAATATAAATACAGTTAACCATTAAAAGTTGACGGTTGACGGTTGACGGTTGACGGTTGACGGTTGACGGTTGGAAGTTGACCCTTAACTCACAACCGACAACTGACAACCGACAACCAAAACCCAATTTAACTCAAGGTTAAATTACGGCATAGGGTGGAAGAGTAAATCGGGGAAAAAGCGATTAAATTCGATTAAAATTCCCGCAGTAACGGCCATCCAAGCGGCGGCTAAAACAGGGGCTGTTGAAAGATATTTCAGGAAATACTGCATGAGTTTTTTCTCCTAAGTTTGCAACCGTGTGAAAAAGAATTAATCAGTTAAAAGAAAGCAGAATTCACAAAGAGTATTGGTACATAAACAAATATTGTTTATGAATCGATTAGATAGAAAATTTGAGGTCATAAAGTTAACCTAAATTTTCCCCAATCTTTGCATGAGAATTCTGCAATTAACGAGGTGAAACGGTGATTTCGTCATCTTTAGCGAACATTTCACCTGTAGTGAATTCTTTCAACGCTGCTAAAGGCCACAGGAAGCCACTGAGCATATAGGTCAGGGCCACAGGAACATCGATGATAATTTCTTTTTCTGTGGGACTGTCGCTCTTTTTAGCATATTGTAAATACGCCCGACCGACCCAACCAATCCACCCTGCAATATACAGGAACAGAATGCTCGGAATTACGAAGTCTCCCGCATGAGCTAGGCTTCCATCAGCGATTAAATGGGGTAAGCCGTCTTCTTTGCCACACAGTTCTTGTGAATAACGCTCAAAGCGTGCTTTCACTCGTGCAGGGTCAGCAGAAGAAGAAAGAGCAGTTTTGGCCCGTTGCTGAAACACCGAAGATTCAGAACAAGGAACAAGATTATAAGCTGAAGCTGCGGGAACAACGCTCATCCACAAGCCCAGGGCTAGAATAGCAGCCAACAATCGACGCATAGAAGTGTTTCCTTTTGTTACAAAACAATACGTTTTTTATCCTTTGAGTCGAGGGGGGTTGTAAAAAACATCCCCTTGACGTAGGGAGGACAAAGCGTTTGTTATCCCTCGTAGCGAGGTCAAAACCCACGCAGAAGAATGGGGACGATTAGGTTCAGTTGTTCACTGTACCCAAAAAGATCTGTAATGATTAAGCTACTCAATAGAAGCTCGAATCATTTCATAAAATTTATCAGTCAATGGCAACAGTTTTAGCAATTGAAACAAGTTGTGACGAAACCGGGGTCGCAATTGTAAAGAATCGTAAAGTTTTGAGTAATGTTGTGGCATCTCAAATTGCCATTCATCACCCTTATGGGGGAGTTGTACCCGAAGTCGCCTCTCGCCATCATTTAGAAATGGTGAATTCTGTTCTTGACCAAGCCTTAGACACCGCAGGGTTAGACTGGTCAGCTATTGATGGCGTTGCAGCAACCTGTGCCCCTGGACTGGTAGGGGCTTTATTAACCGGAATTACGGCTGCTAAAACTTTAGCCTTGGTACAGAATAAACCTTTTCTGGGCATTCATCACCTCGAAGGCCATATCTACGCCAGCTATTTAACCGAAACCACTCTCCAACCGCCCTTTTTATGTTTATTGGTATCGGGAGGCCATACCAGTTTAATTCATGTCAAAGACTGTGGCGTTTATCATACATTGGGACATACCGTTGATGATGCGGCCGGAGAAGCCTTTGATAAAGTTGCCCGGTTATTAAATTTAGGATATCCTGGCGGGCCTATTATTGATCAATTAGCCAGCCAAGGCAACCCCAAAGCCTTTACATTACCCGAAGGCAAAATTTCTCTACCCAATGGGGGTTATCATCCGTATCATTCGAGTTTTAGCGGATTAAAAACGGCGGTATTACGATTAGTTCAAACGTTACAAAAAGAAAACGATAACCCTTTACCTGTTGCTGATATTGCAGCAAGTTTTCAAGAGACTGTTGCTAAAAGTTTAACAAAACGAGTGATCGCTTGTGCGGTAGATTTTGGATTAGATACCATTGCGGTTGGGGGTGGTGTTGCAGCAAATAGTGGGTTAAGAAACTATCTGCAAGAGGCGGCTAAACTTCACAATTTGCGGGTTTTATTTCCCCCTTTAAAATATTGTACCGATAACGCCGCGATGATTGCTTGTGCGGCTTCAGACCATCTTAATCAAGGTCATCTTTCACCCTTAACATTAGGGGCACAGTCCCGAATGTCGTTAGAGGAGGTTATGCAGTTATATCAGCAATAAGTTTGTTTGACCTCTCCCCCAACCCCTCTCCTGCAAGGCGAGGGGAGACTAAATTTTATAGTTAATTAAATCTAAAATCAATTTAAAAATATTAATATACACAATCACGCACTATAGCGCTACGCATTACGGTGTTTGACATTTTTAAACCCTGAAACCCTTTCAATTCTTACTGTTCGGTGTTCCCTGTTCCCTGTTCCCTCTTCAAGTAGCGCTATATATTCAGATATTGACGTAGGTTCACCGGATGGGTTACCCATCTCTACGATTGTTAACTGTTACTTATAATCTTAAAAAATTTAAGTGTTGTCCATCAAGTTGTAGGAGCTTATTTAAGTTTCCTTGTAATTTTAATTGACTTTCTTCTAAATAAATAATCTCATCTGCTCTCCTATTAACACTAGGACGATGACTAATTAAAATTGTGGTTTTCCCTTGACGATACTGTAATAATTCATCTAATAAATTTTCTTCACTAATCGGATCTAATCCTGACGTTGATTCATCTAAAATTAAGATCGGGGGATCATTTACAATTGCTCTAGCTATTGCTAACCTTTGACGCTGACCGCCGGATAAATTAGCCCCAAATTCCCCTAAGATTGTAAAATATTTATCAGGAAGTTTATCAATAAAATTATCCGCTTGAGCAAATTGACACGCTTTGACAATTTCTTCAAAAGTAACATGGGGTGATCCAATTCTAAAATTTTCAATAATACTCCGACTCCAAAATTGAGCTTCTTGGGGAACTAAAATCACTTGTTTTCTAATACATTCTAAACTTAAATTTTGTAAATTATAAGCCCCGACTCTAATTGTTCCTCCCTGCAATTCATATAATCCCGCCAGCAGTTTTACCAAGGTACTTTTTCCACAACCGGATTCCCCAATAATTGCTGTAACTTTCCCCCCTTGAATATTGATATTAAAATCTTTAAATAAATCTAATCTTCCTGCATGATGATATAATATATTTTCACAGTAAATTATATCATTATTTTTAAATGTTACCCATTCTTTTTGAGCGTCATTTTCGGTTTCTGAAGGATAATCAATTACTGAAAAAATTCGTTGAATAATAATTCTTATTCTAACAAGTTCAGTCAGTAAACCCACTACTGTTTTAATAAAAACAGTAAAATTAACACTCATACTGTTAAAGGCTAAGAGTTGTCCGATGGTTAATTCTTTATTAATAACTAAGATACTCCCAAACCATAGTAAAACTATGCCCCCAATACTCGAAATAATCTCAGAGAAATTAAAATTTGTTACTCCAATTTGTCCGATTTTAAATTCTAAATTGGCTAATCTGCCAAAACGAGTTTGTAAATCTTCCCAGAATTGAGGTTCGGCTGTCGTTGTTTTCAAGGTAATTGCACCTTTGAAACTTTCGATTAAAACCCCATGAGTTTCTCCTTCTAATCCCATAATATCTTTAATTTTTTTTCTTAAAGACATCAAAAAAACTAAAGATGATGTCGCACTCAATAAAGTGATAAATATGATTAAAAAAGTCAATTTATAACTATAAAATAGCATTAAACTCAACGAAATAATAGCGGTAAAAGATTGAGTCAAAACTCTAACAAACGATTGAGAAATAAAGAAATTAATTTCTTGAATATCTTTTAAACGGCTCACCACTTCCCCACTGCGATGAGTTTCATAATATTGTAAAGGTAAATTTAATATTTTGCGACCAAATTCTTTAATTAATCCTAATTGTAACCGATTAGAAAATTGCATACTTAAGTTAGCTTGAATCACTTGTAATCCACTACTAACTAAGTTCATTATAATAATCGCTATGGCTAATCCTCTTAGGATTTGTTCTTCTCCTCTAATTAATACATCATCGGTTAAGATTTGAATCAGAAAGGGAGAGGTTAAGGCTAAAAGACCGAGAACACTATTAATTAATAAAACTTCAAATATAATAAATTTATAAGGCGCAATACGCTGAAAAAATCTCCCTATTCCCTCAATTTTATCGTCAGGTTGTTGAGCAAAACGTATCGGATCAGGTTGTAATAAAAGTGTAATAAATCCTGACCAACTTTCTGATAATTCTTGACGAGTCACATAACGCATCCCCACACCGGGATCTGCAATAATATATCTTTTACCTTTTTGTCCATATAAAACCACATAATGATACCCTTTCCAGTAAATAATGGCGGGTAAAGGTGCATTTTTCATCTGATCTAATATTTGCGGTTGTGCTCTGGTCGAACGCGCATCAAACCCTAAATTTTCTGCACCCCTTCTTAAACCTGTTAATGTTGTTCCTAATTGACCCGTACCTACGGCTTCTCTAATGCGATTAATACTAAAGTTTTTCTGATAATATTTAACAATTGTAGCTAAACAAGCGGCTCCGCAATCTTCTTCACTATGTTGTAAGACAATCGGATATTTTGGCATAAGTTAAAGATGACGAATAGTTTGAACATCTTGTTCTAAATCATTTTCAGTATACGGTAAATAAGCTTTTTCTTGCTTAAGAAATTCGTAGGTTTCCCAACGAGAAGCAAATTTGAGTATTCGTCTTATATTACTTCAGAAGCACCAATTTGACCTTGACGGTAATAATCGGCGGTGATTAGTTCCAAAATACGCCGAGAAATATTAACAGACTGTAATTTTTATGCTATTTCATCAGGGAGTTCAAGGGTGATTTTCATGGTTATTTTTGGGTTATAGTTTTATAATCTACTCTATTGATTAACTCATTTTAAAATTGTTTCAATCCATTTTTTAACGTGTTTTTTGCCAAGCATTATTTCCTACCATTGATTAACTAATTCTCGAAAAATTGTTTCGATTTCTGCTGGAGTTAAAGTTTGATTGGCAATCATTGGGAGTAAATTTAATAAAATAGCAGTTATATATTATAGCATAGCAGGATTACAAATATTGAATTTTGACATAAATAAAACATCTGTTAAACTTCCGAAACTATAATATCTCGGAAGTTATGACTTTCATGATCAACATTTAATCAATACTTACATTAACCAGGCATTTTTGGTCTACCTACTATTCCCCCCCGGACAAACAATTCTTCTTCAACCGTTATATCAGTGAATAAAGAATTATTGTGAATGTCTTGGCTGATTTTTGGGGTTTTCTTAGTGGTAGCGAAATTGTTAGTTGCTTTCATCTTTTTGTCCTCTGTGTTCATTAATTAACAGGGTTTAACTAAGTTCCATACCAATAAAAGTGGGTTTATATAATAGTTCTGGCGCACGGAAGCGTCCACCCTGGACAAACACTTCTTCCTGTGCTGTAATATCAGTAAATAAAGCATTGTTGCAAATATCTTTCCTGGTTTTGTCTGGATTATTTTTAGAATTGTTGTGATTAGTTCTCATGGTTTTATCCTCTTGGCAAATTAGCTGATGTTTATGGATGCAATTTATGAGTTTTGAGGAGAAGCAATTTAATCAAAATCATTTCCGGTGTACAATGCCTGGGCCTGATTCATCATATTGAGCGCCACCGCGTACAAAGACTTCTTCTTGTGCTGTAATATCAGTAAATAAAGCATTGCTGCGAATGTCTTTGCTGGTTTTGTCGGTTTTGTTGGTGGTAACGGAGTTTTTAATGGTTTTCATGGGTGCTTTCCTATTTATATGTGGGTTGAATTTTGCTGGTGTAATTTATTAATTGCTTTTTCCACAGGGGGATAATTGATAGCTGGCTCTTGGTGTCGTAGAATTTTAGTTAATTGGTTTGAGATTAGAGTCAGCTATGGTGATGTATTGTTATGAAGCACCTGCTATACGGGAAGTCCCACCGCGTACAAACACTTCTTCTTGGGCTGTAATATCAGTGAATAAAGCATTGTTGCGAATATCTTTGCTGGTTTTGTCGGTTTTGTTGGTGGTAACGGAATTTTTAATGGTTTTCATGGGTGCTTTTCTATTGAGGTAGAAGTGTACTGGTTTTTGTATAATCTCAACATAACCCTTTAAAAACCCCCTGTAAATTCGTAAATTTACTAGACTTTTTTTTAGGATTAATACTTTACAAAAGCTTTATATTAGGGCGAAATTGGTCAAAAAAAAGTCCGAAAGCCTTGATAATAATTGAATTCAGCCATATCCGTAATTATGCTGAGAAACCCCAACCCTGATTATCTTCCTGTCCATCAAGATGATGAATTTTTGCCCCCTGTCAGTGGTTGGACAATTTTTGGGGGTTTATTTTTAGTAGGAACAGTCGCGATCGCTTTAACAATATCCGCTTTTACCCCCTTACCTGTGACCGTCAAAGCGATCGCAATAGTGCGCCCCAATGGAGAGGTAAAATTAGTACAAGCACCCACTGAGGGGACTATTACCAAAATTGAGGTTAAAGAAAATCAAACAGTAACTCAAGGACAAGCGTTAGTCACCCTAGATGCTTCTCGCTTGAACACTCGTGAAGCTCAACTTCAGGGAAATGAGCGACAAAATTTACAACAATTACAACAAATTTCAGAACAATTAAACAACTTAAATCTACAAATAGATGCAGAAACCGAAAAAATGAATCGAGCTATTTCTGGCGCAAAGGCTGATTATTTGCGGATGGAAAAAGAACATCAAGAACGGGGTTTAACCGTAGAAGCTCAAGTGAATGAAGCCAGAGCAAATCTGCAAATGGCAGAAGAAGACTGGCAAAAATCTAAAAGCGATCTTAAAGCCGCAGAAGCATCTTTACGTGGCAGTGAATCTGCCTTAAAAATTGCTCAACAAAAAAGCGATCGCTATCAACAAGTTGGAGAATCTGCTTTAGGCAAAAATCGATTAGAAGAAGCTCAATTTGCCGTTGAACAACAACAGGAATTAATTGCAGAAAAGCAAGCATTATTACAAAGTCAAAAACAATCCGTCAGCCGCCAATTAAAAGCCGTAGAATCAGCAAAAGCCAAGTTACAAGCAACCTTAGCTATGGTGAATCCAAGTGATGGATTGGTGATCATGGCGCAAGAAAAAATAGCTCAGGAAAAAGCGACAGGAGAAGCTATTTTAGCTCGTTTAAGTCAAGAAAAAAATAATTTATTACAGCGTCAAAGTGAACTAGAAAAACAATTAAGTAGTGATCAGCAAGAGTCATTACAAGTGCAAAAAGAAATTAACAAAACAATTGTTTCTGCACCGATATCAGGAGTGATTCTAAAATTCAATCTGCGGAATCTCAATCAAACTGTTCGTGTCGGGGAAGAAATAGCCCAAATTGCCCCTATTAATACTCCTCTAATCATTAAAGCCAAGGTTTCTACGGGGGATATTGGCAAAGTTAAAATCGGTCAAAAATCCCAAATGCGGGTGAGTGCTTATCCTTACCCAGATTATGGAATTTTAGCTGGAAAAGTAATCGAGATTTCTCCTGATGCAATTATCCCCCAAAATACAGGTGCTAATTCTATTCTGCCTTATTATGAAGTTACCATTCAACCCGATCAAATTTATTTAAAAGATGATCCAAAGAATACTTTGCAGCCCGGTATGGAAATTCAGGCGGATATTATTGCTAAAAATGAAACCGTGTTAACCTTTATTTTACGCAAAGCCAGGTTATTGACTGATTTATAAAGTCATAGCAGCGTTAAAGATTACAATCTACAAGCCTTGATGCCAGAGAAGAAATACCCCTCCACCCCCCACTTCCAACGCCCCATAACCATCTACCCCACCATAAAAACGGGAGGTGTCCCCTTGGAGTTCTCAGATCGAATTTAAGATCTTGATAATGCAACCAATTTCCAGAAACACGCCAACCGACTTGATCACCAAATGCGTGCCAAATTTTGCTATCATAATTCCGGGTTCCTCCCAGACTTTGATAGATTTCCTTTTGTACCGAAAAACCAAAGCGTCCATTGCTATATTTTAACCACAGTTGATCAAGGGTGCGTAAATCCTCACAGGGAAAATTATCAATATCTTCTTCCTCTAACCATCCCTCCTCTATTCTTCCCATGACTTCACACATTTTATGAGCCGTTTCTTCGTCAGCTTCTTTCCAATTTTTGGCTTTTAAAAGTTGTTCTAAATGATAATAATTAATTCCTCTAGCTGACTTTAATTCTACATCTGGTTCTGCTACCCGTTGCAATATCGGTTGCGATATCGGTTTTGTTTTTAAGGGTAGATGCTTTAAAACTTCTTGAGCCGTTTGAAAGCGGTTATTAGTTGCCTGTTGTAACAGTTTATCTAATACCTGACCCAAAGACTCATTGACGGGAACTGTTAAATAATCTCGCCATACCCATCTGCCTTTAAAAACATCAAATAAATCAAAGGGTTCAACATTGGTTAAAAGATGAACACAAGTGACTCCTAAACTATATAAATCACTGGCAAAAGTCGGTTTTCCGACCGCTTGTTCTGGGGCGAGATATCCTGAAGAACCCCTAACAGTTCCTGTTACTGATAACGGCGTGGGGGTAATTGCTTTGGAAACTCCAAAATCCACTAAAAATAATTTATGATTCCCCTGTCTTTTAATAACATTTTCTGGTTTAATATCTTGATGAATACAATTATGTTTATGGATAACTCCTAAAACGGGTAATAAATGCGCTAACAAAGTCATGATTTTAGTTTCTGAAAATGCTCCATGTCGCGCTAAGTTTTGGGCTAAATTTTGTCCGGCAATATATTCTTGAACTAAATATTGATGATGATCTTGAATAAAATAATCTAATAATTCAGGAATTTGCTGATGTTTTCCTAAATGTTTTAATCGAATCGCTTCTTGTTTAAAGAGTTCCCCAGCTTTTTGTTGAACATTCGGGTCTTGAACTTGCCAAAAAGATTGTTTAATCACACAATAGGGTTGAGAAGGTTTCTCTGTATCAAATGCTTGAAATGTTAAATCAAAACTGCCTTGCCCTAATATTTTTAAAGCCAAATATCGGTCTTTTAATAGTAATTTAGAACCGCACTTTTGACAAAAAATTGTGGTGTTGGGATTAGGTTGTAAGCAATTGGGATTAAGACAGTGACTCATAGTTAAGTCTGGGGATAAGGAGCTCCTGACTTCATTCTAGCAGTCAATGGTTTTGCTGGTATCAAGAAATTCAAGAAACCGGGTTTCTGCAATAGCAAAAGCTATTAACAGTCAGGGCAATTGAGAAACCCGGTTTGTGACCTAATATCTATCCTAAAATTGTAATATTGGGATCATCCGCAACAAAGTTAGCTGCGGTGAGTTGAACCGGGGTTATCCCTTGTACTAACCCATAATAGGTGGTTCCTGATTGAATGGCTGTAGATGCTAATGCTGTACTTCCATCCACTTGTACGGTGACAGCCGTTAAGGTTAGTTGGGCAAAGGTTATCCCAGTGGGTAACATGATTTTATCGGTTCCGGTGAGAAAATCGGTGATTAAATCAGCTTGATTTAAGCTGGTGGTGGCGACGGACGCTCCGGGTAACACGAAGATATCTGCATCAGCCCCACCCGTCAGTTTATCTTGATCTGCATCGCCAATCAAGTAATCTGTACCTGCACCACCATCTAAGACGTCTGCACCTTTGCCCCCTCGAATAATATCATTTCCCACACCTCCCAATACGGTATCATTGTCCAAGTTGCCATTGAGTAAGTCATCTCCCTCTTGACCATCGAGGTTATCTGACCCTTTGCCGCCGCGAATGGCTGTACGAATGGTATTGGCTGGAATGGTTACAGTGCGATCGCCATCATTCCCGCCACCCGCTAAAATAACATCAGCCCCTAAATTGCCATTAATATTGTCGGCTGATGCGCTTCCTACAACGAAATCATTTCCATTTAAGGCTTGAATATACAGGTTAGCAGCCGTTGCGGGGACAAAAACATTATCAGCAGCGTTAGTAAACACATAGGATGTAATTCCTTGGTCAACAAACACGGTATTTCCACCCCCGGGTGCGGGAACATCTGGCCCAGGATCACTCACAGAGGCGGTTGGTGTTGTCCAGGTAACATTAGAGGTTGGAGGGGGTGCGGTATTGGGAATATTAGAATTGAGAATATCTTCCCCTTTCAGATTAACAACATTTTCAATTAACCCAATTCCTGCGGTTTTTGCTGTTGTATCCGCATAAAAATCAACAATTAATAAATCTTGAGTCGCATCAATTTTGCCATCAATATTTAAGTCAATCGCCAGGTTTTTTCCTTGTCGTTCTAAACCATAACCGGTTGTACTTGGTGCCGAAAGTAACAAGGTGACACCCGGAATAAAAAGACTGTCTGCACTTCCTCCGGTATCTTGAATTTGAGTACCATTTCCCGTTGTAGTAACGGTGTAGAAATCATCGCCTAAACCCCCTTGCAGGGTATCTTTCCCCCCGGCTCCAATTAAATTATCACTGGCAGCCCCCCCAATTAAAATATTATCGCCTGCGGCTCCTGTTAAATCATTAGGAATACCCGGAGCACCAATTATATTTTCAATCGGCCCGGTAATATTATCAGTAGCAATGACAACAAAAGCAGCATCTAAAACTTCACCTTTTGTTGTTAAATTAGCTGTAATTCGAGCCGCTCCCGTCGGAGAAATGGGGGTAACGTTTAAATAGGAAAGGGTATCATTCCCATCTCCCCCATCAAGATTATTCGTACCTAAACCGCCAACAAAAATATCATTTCCTTCACCACCAATGGCGTTATCATCTCCTTCTCCTAAATCGATATAATCGTTTCCTTTTCCCCCATCACCAATATCGTTCCCTTTACCACCAACGATAGTGTCATCTCCTAAATCCCCAATGGCATAATCATTTCCATCTCCTAGATTAATACTATCGTTCCCATCTCCACCATTAATGGGATTATCATCTCCGGCTCCAGCATCAATGGTATCATTTCCGGCTCCACCATCAGCTTTATCAGCCCCATTCAATAACAAAATGGTATCATTTCCAGCTAAATCAGATTCTTGAATCATAATCAGGGGATTCAGAATTTGACCATCTTTAGTGATACTAGCCAATGGGAAAGCACCAATTTGAAGAACGTCACCTAAATCTGTTCCTTGAAAAATAGCCATATTATTGTTACTCTCTTTTTGGGTAGAAAATACAAAATCTAACTCAAACCTAATTAAAATATCCTTACCTGTCAAGCGAAGTCAGAACTTTAATTATAAAATTGAGATAGATTCTATCCTGTTAATCAACTTGAATAAATTGATGAGTTAACCCCCCAGGGAATACATTAGCAATAAATCCCAGCAATTGATTAGACTGAATAACAGTAATTAAAGTTCCAGGGCTTCCACTGAGAATAGTAGAAGTAAGAATAATATTAGTTTGACTCAAACCATCGGTTAAACCGATTCGATCTTCCCCAACAATAAAATCTGTAATAATATCAACAGTATTAATATGACTCACCGCCGCACTCACTGGAAGAATAAAAATATCATTTCCTGAATTTCCCGTTAGCAAATCTTGTCCTAGGTCGCCACTTAACACATCATTGCCTTCGCCACCTATCAAGTTATCATTCCCTTGTCCTCCGAATAGAAAATCATTCCCGTCTTGACCCTGGAGAACATCATTCCCTTGTAATCCTTGCAAAGTATCATTCCCCTCTTTTCCCGTTAACTGATCATGACCCGATGTTCCCTGTAATAATTCTCCACTGGAGGTTACTAAAGGTGGAATAATTAGTGTTGTCGAGTCAAAATAGACATCTTCCAAAATTGGGTTAGCGATGATAGGGGGTACAATAATCCCTTGGGTCACAGATTCCAGACTCGGTGGGTTTAATCCCCCAATATTGATAATCGCAGCGCCATTGTCATTAACAAAAAACACAGACATTTTTTAAGCTCAAGCAATCTTGAGAACTGTATGGGGTCTACGTTACTATTTTCCACTTTCTCTTGAAGTTTTATGAAACTATTAATTAGTAATGATGATGGGATTTTTGCCCAAGGAATCCGTAGTTTAGCCAATGGTTTAGCCCAAGGGGGTCATGAGGTGACGGTGGTTTGTCCTGATCAGGAACGATCAGCAACAGGTCATGGTTTAACGTTACATCATCCGATTCGGGTTGAACAGGTCAAGGATATTTTTGAACCTTCTGTGACCGCTTGGGCTTGTTCGGGAACTCCCGCCGACTCGGTGAAAGTGGGACTATTTGGTATTTTAGAGAGCCCTCCCGATTTGGTGTTAGCGGGAATTAATCATGGGCCTAATGTTGCAACGGATATTCTTTACTCAGGTACCGTTTCGGCTGCGATGGAAGGGTTAATTCAGGGTATTCCCAGTATAGCTTTTAGTTTAGGAAGTTATACTTCACGGGAGTTTCAAGGCGCCGTTGAATTTGCTCAAAAGTTAATTCAAGCTTTAGAAAAAAATCCTTTACCAGAACCCATGTTACTTAATGTTAATGTTCCGGGTGTTTTGTCGTCAGAGATTCAAGGAGTGATGATTACTCGTCAAGGCATTCGTCGTTATGTGGATATTTTGGAAAAACGCCTTGACCCTAGAGGAAAAACCTATTATTGGCTTACCGGAGAATTAATGGAGGATGTGGAACTGTTAAATACACCCTCTGAATTTGATGAGTTTATCACTGATGTTCATGCCTTGCGTCAAGGTTTCATCACCATTACCCCATTGCAATATAACCTTACCCATGTTACAGAATTACAAAAATTACAAATTGCGTCAGAGACTCTTGCTGGAGAAGTTCTTCTCTACAAATGTTAACGTTTCTCAATGATACACTCTCTCTCCTTAGAGGTAGACTAGAAGTAATAGAAAGCAGAAACATATCCTACTGCCCAAGCTGTTGCAATGTTCTCCAGTTTCAATGAACCCTTAGTTTTCTACGTTTGAGTCCAGTTGTTATGAACGCAGATACCTTTAATGCTCATTCTGTTACTTGCCCCATTTGCCATCATACTAGCATTTTGCCTTCAGTAGGAATGTTAGGTGGACTCTTTACCTGTCCTCACTGCCATACCCATTTTGTGATGAGCAGAAGTGGTCATTATGTAAGAGATCCCTTTTGTCTTCAGCAGTGTGCGGTTGCCCAAATGCTGCGACGGCAAAGTCATCCTTTTGCCCGAATTCGACGGGATTTAAGTTTAACAAAAGGATTACCCCTTTTAGCGGTGATTAGCAGTCTTTTATTTCTCGGAATAGTTGTTACGATTAACGAAAAAGTTACCTTAAATAATCAAACCCTTGATTCTCAAGTCGAATCTTCCCCTAAATCTTCTTCATCTGATCCTTATTAATAATTTCTATCACAAAACTTAATTCTATTGTTGTAAACTCCAAACCTTTTAATTGGGGTTGACGATTAACAATTTATTGTCAACCGTCAACCTTAATTAAAAACTAATCGTTAAATAACCGTTTTGGAATTTAGCCCCGGTAACAGGTTTTCCAGTTAAGGCAGGGGGGAGGAAGATATTTCGCCGTTGATCTCCGGCTTCTATCGTGACTTCTGGGCCGTATTGTGTGAGCTTGACTTGTTTTTTATCAAAACTGGGTAAGAACAAGCTAACCTTGCGCTCATTCACATCAATATTAATCGGTTTGGGAGCTCGTTGCGCTTGGGTAAAATCGGGTAAAGCGTCGATGATGGGTTGCCAGTTTGGACTGGAAGATTGGGGAATCAGACTCACGGCTAAGGGCTCAAAGGCTTCTGTAATTGATCCGGTGAGTAAGCTTTGATTTAACAGTACCCCCCCAACGGTTAACCCCACCTGTTGAGCACTTCCCCATAAATATCGGGCTGTTGCGATCGCAACTTCATCTTGGGTCGTGACTAAATAAGCCGCCACTCGGTTCGGATCAGACACGGCCGCTTTTCCTTGATCCAAGATATTATTCATTTCTTGAGTCGGTTGAGCAAAGGTATCCCCAGAAATATCAATATTGAGAATACTGCTGGCGATGGGTTGTACAAAGGGAGATAAGGTTTTCCCTAAGTCCGACTCCATAAACACATTGCGAAAACGGCGAAGATACCAGCTTAAAATTTCTGGCATTCCCAACATTCTCAGGGTGTCTTGACTGGCTAACCCATCATAAATGATCACATCATAATCGCCACTTTTGTCATATTCCCGAATGGCATTTAAGGCCAGGGCACTGTCCATCCCTGGTAAAACCCCCAATTCCTGACCATAAACGTTCCTAAAAAAGGGAGTCCGAACATATTGGCTTTCTAGCTTTTTAAGCTCTTCCCAACTGCGTTCGAGTAATACTGCACTTTTGAGTTGAACGGCTTTTAAGTTCGTCGTGATGGCTGTTGGATCACAACCGACTTCCGTTTCTAGCAACAGGTGACAGGCGGGACTATTATCTTGTTCGACGAACAACACTCGCTGACCCCTAGCCGCCAATTGTTTAGCCGCTGCGATCGCCAATATTGTCCGACCTGTACCACCTTTGCCCAAAAATGTTAATGTCAGGGCCATTGATTATTTCCTAATCTCGCTCAGGGAAACTTGATCATGCGATCGCCCTTGATCCTATCGCAAGTTTTTTGAAAATTAACTTGACCAAGGGAAGGATAGTTGACAAAAGCTTCAAGAGGATGATCGACAACAGCCTAATATTACAGGATGCGGATCATCCCCTGAGAATTATTCCGTCCCGCAGTGGGGGGCAGATTAGCGAGAAACTTCTAGCTCATCTTCAAAGAACCAGGTTGATGTTTTGTTATCGAGTTGAACAATAAAACCAACTCCATTCCCGTCAACTATTTTAAATTCTTTGACGGTTCCAAAGGGATTTTGCTTTAACTGATCGACAACATCGTTAGGGACTCGCTCTCTGATTCGGCGAACCTTGACTCTTTGACCAATTTCGATTGACACGTCCGGTGTTCTCCTTGGGGTATTAACCAATTCATTTACTCTAATATGAGTTTACCTGATTTAAGAAGGCAGTCCATTAACAATCAAGATCGTCTGGGGAATCTACTCAGACATGATAGTATTTCTTAATTCTTGCTGTTCTTCGATAATTTGATCCTGGGGATCTCCCATTTGGATTTTCTCGATTCACGCTTAGATGTATGATGATGAAAAACAACAATAAATTGGCGATCGCCTTCAGCTTTTGTCTATTTTGGGCTCAGGGGATGCTGACACCCCAGACCTTTGCTCAACGCAGTCGGATCGCTACTGCGACTATTTTACTTTTTTTTACGCTTTTATCGGCTGAGTCCTTGGCTTTTCCTCTGGCTCAAACCCCTCCTGTATCCGAATCTTCTGTACAGGAACAAGACATTCAAGATTTAGTTGAAACTCAAGTTGATAATACATTTCGTCGTCATCTATCATTATTAAGTTTGGTTTTACTGTTGTTACTCCTGTTGAATACAATTGCCGCCTGTGGGGTTTGGTTTTTGTTGAAAAAATTAGCCAAACAAACAGCGTCCGCAGAACAAGAGATCGAAAGTTTAAAAGTGGATACCCTCACGGAAATGGAGCGGGTTCTAATGGAGGCTAGACAAGTTTTATATCAATTGCAACATAAAAATGATTTAGCCCATGAAACCTTACAAACCCTAACGACTCAAACTCCCTTACCTGTGATTGAAGCGGTCTGGGTTGAACAGCCTAAAAATTCGGGAGTTCCGACTAAAATTCAAACTGAATCTTTACCTGAGAGTAACGGAATTTCTATTCCATCGGAACCTGAGATTTCAACCCATCCTGCGACGGAAATTTTAATTCCAGTTCAGTTTTCTTCTTCCCCAGAATCAGAAAATAATCAAACCTTTACTCTTGCTAAACTTGAGCCTCAATCTTCTGTTATATCTGAACCGGAAACCCCTACTACGGAATCTCCTGTTTCTACTGAGGAAGAACAACTCAAACAAGCGGTTTGTATGGCTAAACAAGGAGATAAGTTATTTTTAGAAGGTCAGTTAGAAACGGCAATTCAACATTATGATGAAGCCTTAAAACTTCAACCCGATTTAGCTGAGGTTTGGAATAATCGAGGTGTTGCTTTAACACGATTACAACGGTATCATGAAGCGATTGTATCTTATGAAAGGGCTATTCAATTACGAGGTCATTATGCCGATGCGTGGAATAATCGTGGGGTCGCTTTAGGAAAGCTCAATCATTATGATGCCGCAATTTTATCCTATCAACGGGCAATTGAATTAAAACCAAATTATATGGATGCGTGGAATAATTGTGGCTTTGCTTTAGCTAAAGTTAAAAAGTACGATGAAGCTATTTCTTCCTATAATCAAGCGGCAAAAATTCGTCCTGATTTTTATCGAATTTGGTATAATAAAGCTCGGTGTTATGCTCTTCAAGAAAAAGTTGAGTTGGCCCTGGAAAATTTAAAACGGGCAATTCGGTTAAATCCTGATGTTTGTAAAAAGTTAGTTAAACGGGAAACAGATTTTGATCTAATTCGACAGGATGAAAAATTCCAACAGTTAAATTTTGACTCTTAATGATTGAATTTCCATGAATATATTCCAAGTTTTTTTTACTTTTTTATCTTCTTATTTAAGCTTGTTTCCTGTTTATTTTTGTGAGTTTAAATCTCATGAATTTAGACCTTTAATTGAGAAAAATTTTACCTTGAAAACCTCTAAAATTAGCGATCGCATTTTTATCCGAGAGTTAATTGAAAATGAAGTTTCTCGAAGTCTCAGACGGGTTAATCCTTTATTAACAGCTTGGATTTTATTAGCTGTTCTTGTTCCGACTGCTAGTGTTTTTAGCATTTTAATCTTATTTTTTAAAGTCACCCAAGACAGTCGCAGATGTTCTCAACAGTTAGATGCGTTAAAAGATGATTTTATCCCTGACTTTTATGCTCGTATTGCGGAAGCTCAGGATATTGTTTATGATCTTCAAGATTCTTTTCAAGTCACGGAAGCAACCCTCCAAGGAATTCAAGATAAATTAGATTCGCTTTCAACTCAAGATGATGATTTAGAAGAATATACCGTAGAAGATGATAAACACAGACTCAGAAATCGACGAGTTACCCCCTCTAAAAGTTAAATTCCTATTCATTGAAATTCTTGAGTCTTATGCAGCCGGCACTGTGACAGAATTAAAAGATAGTTATCTCAATGTTAAGGCTAGAAACACCGGGAATAAAACAGTAATTATTGAAATGCAAGTGATTAACGTTCCTGCTTTAAAAATTTTTAGATTCTCTCTTTCAAAGATCTTAGTAAAACTAAACATATTTTAACATGAGTTCAATGAGTTAAGTTTTAGTAAAATCAGTGTTCACTCAATCCCAGACGCTATAAATGTTTTGCGTTCAGGAAATTAGGGAAAAGAGGAACAGTAGAAAAAGTAAATTAATTATAAAGAAATCGGTAGCTATTGTTAAGTATGATACAATTTTCTGTGTTCTGCATATATAGCAGAAAAAAATATCTGACTAACTCAGGAAAAAACTAATGATGGCGACAGAACGTTTCAAAAAATTTACAATTTTGCATTCAAATGATATGCACGGAGACTTTCTCGCAGAAGCCAAGAGTGGAGAAGGTAATCTAATCGGGGGATTATCGCTGCTTTCTGGATATATCAATAAAGTCCGTCAAGAAGAGAAAAATGTGCTTTACACGATTTCTGGAGATATGCTCCAAGGCTCGATGATTGATACGGAATTTAAGGGACTTTCAACAATAGAAATTATGAACTACCTAGCTCCAAATGTAGTGACGCTGGGTAATCATGAATTGGATTATGGATTCCCGCATTTATTGTTTCTGGAAAAGATGGCAAATTTTCCAATCGTTAATGCTAACTTGTATATTAAAAAGTACGGCAAACGATTGATGAGCCCCTATCTAATCCTGAATGTAGATGGATTTGATATCATGTTCATCGGGATCGTGACTGAAGAAGTTTTAAAAGCTTTAAAACTAGACACAAGTATTAGTACATTTGTGGGTTTGGAAGATGCCGCAGCCGAAGTTGGTAAAATTTGCAATACTTACAAAAATGAAGATATTGACCTAACAATTCTCTTGACCCACATTGGTTTTGAAGAAGATAAAAAACTAGCGACGATGCTAGATCCAGCATGGGGTGTAGATATGATCATTGGCGGACATTCCCATACTTTTTTAGAACAACCTGCACAGGTTAACAACATTTTGATCGCACAAGCTGCGGTAGGAACAGATCAAATTGGACGTTTCGACATTGTAGTAGATGATGATACTAACAGCATTGTGGAATGGAAATGGGAACTGGTTCCTATAAATAACACTGTTGCAGAGCCGGATGTTGTTTTGGAAAACTTTATCGCAACTTATAAAGAAGAAGTAGATCGCAAATATAACCGAATTATTAGTCGATTATCACGTGAACTGATTCATCCTAGCCGTGAAGTCGAAACTGCATTGGGTAACTTAATCACCGATGTTTTAGCCCAAACCGATTTGATTGATGTTGTTTTGATCGGAAGTGGTTCGATCCGGGGTACAAAATTAGGGCCTTTGGTCACTTTAGGCGATTTGAAAAAAACTTATCCTTACGATGGGCCCCTTTATAAAGTGAAAATTACTGGGCTACAGATGAAAAACATATTTAGCTATATTATGAGACCCGAGAACAGAATCCCTGGTGAAGGGAATTGTTTCCAGGTTAATAAAGGCATTCAGGCAATTTATAATGAAGCTGAGAAAAAACTAGACTCTCTCAGCATTAATGGAAACCCTGTACAAGACGATGCACAATATACGCTTTGTCTCCAGGAATATCATTACAAAAATTCAGTGATCAGTCTCAATATGAAACCTGAAGAGCTAGGTACTCCCAAGGTCGTGACCACATCGGCTCAACAAGTTCTGGAAGAATATCTAAGTTCTCATCAACTTTTAGATAACGAAGTTGAAGGAAGATTAGTCTACCAATAGGTCGGATTTCAGAATCAGATTGGGGACGAGTAATCACTCAAGTTTCTACTGATCAAACCGCACACCATGAACGTGAGTTTGATAGAGTGCGATCGCCTAGTCAGTGCCTGTCGGATCAATCTTTTATAGGGTTGTGAGGAACAATCAAATCAAAACCCCAGGGAATCTGTAGGCGATCGCATCTGATTAAAAAATCTCTGCCAAATTGAACATACCCGGCATCGAAAAGTTTACACCCTCGCCTGTCTAATCCCCTGACTACTCCACAGGCTCAATACCAGCAGCACGAAGTTGAGCGATTAATTTCTCAGCCCGTTGACGTTCCTGATCAGCCCGTTGACGTTCCTGCTCAACTCGTTGACGTTCCTGCTCAACTCGTTCAGCACCCCACAATAGTAAATTTCCCTGCTCATCCCACCAGCGCAACCAATAGCCTTGACGGTTTTGGCGGTTTCCTTCCCATACCCCCAAAAACAACTGCATTTCTGCTATCCAAAACCAGCCTTGCTCATTTGCTGACTCCAGCCAATAGCGTTGATTATCCCCGAAACGGTAGAGTTCTAAAATTCCGGTTTGGAGGTCAAAAATTCCATAATTGGGTACTTTCAAAACCTGTTCATAGAAGAAAAATTTCCCAGGAGGATAGGTTTCTTTAACGGAATATTCTCCTCCGTCAGTATCGGATAAAAACTCTAACACTAGGGCTGGAATATTCCCCTGTAAATGGGGGGTATAACTGCGAAAAACTTCTTCTCGACTAACCGTAATGGGGTGAATATAAGCCCAATCTGGAGCTTTTATCGCTAATTTACCATTAATCGTGGCACAAATCCCATAGTTTGTGGGAGTAAGGGCAGTTTCCGGTAGTTTTCCGGCAAGTTGTAAACCTTCGGTTAAGGCGGCAGCAAGGGCGGGTTGATTAATATTATCCACTGGGTCATCGGGTAGCACAAAATCATCTGGCAACTTTTCCCAAGTAATAGTGTAGTTAGGGGAGGTAGCTAACATGATTATCCGTGCAAGGGTAGTGAATTTTTATTATTATATCAATTAACGGCTTAACTGTCAACAAATTCCTCCCTATTGTCTTCAAGAAAAACAACATCTTCGTACAACAAAGAAATAGGACAATGGAAATTAACGCTGGTTAAGTGAACTTCCAAATCTGTCTCGTTGGTAGCAGTTTCTTCCAGGGAATAAGCAGTGAGTTCCCATTTTTCTTTCTCATTGAGTCGATAACAATCTACACTCATTGTTTCTGCTTCAATCAAAACATATTCTTTTAAAGTATCAATGCGACGATAATTCCTAAATTTTTTTCCCTGATCAATCTGTTCTGTGCCGGGTGACAATACTTCTACAATTAGACAAGGATGATAGACAACCTGGCGAGCTCTTTGATCTCGACTATCACAAGTGACCATGACATCGGGATAGTGAAAGGGGCCATTTTGTGAAACTCCCACTTTAGCATCTGCCATGAAGACTTTACATCCCTTACCCCGTAGGTGATTTTTGAGCGCGGAGGCGAGGTTTAAGGCAATAGAGTTATGGGGAAGAGTTCCCCCAGTCATGGCAAAGACTTGCCCATTCATGTATTCATACTTCAGGGGTTGTTGTTCTTCCCATTTTAGGTATTCCTGGGGAGTCATAAGTTGGGGTTGGGGATGAGCGAGCATCAGGTATTTATCCTTTAAATTTGACACTTCTGCTATTAAGTTGTAGATCACTTAAGTGGGCATAGCCCACCGTAAGTTTAGATATATTTTTTTAAGAATAGTTCTAACTGTTGCAGTCGGTCTGGGGGAATTTGATTCAGGGGGGTTAAGATGGCATATTTTAATGCTGAATGAGCTTCAGAAGAAGGTAAATTATCCTTTAAGCGACTGACGGTTTCTTGAATCACTTTTTGAGCATTGACGGCATTTTTATGTAAATTTTGAATCACCATTTCTACGGTGACATGATCATGATCGGGATGCCAACAATCATAATCCGTGACTAACGCTAAAGTAGTATAAGCAATTTCCGCTTCTCTGGCTAATTTTGCTTCGGTTAAATTGGTCATCCCAATAATGGTGCCCCCCCAACTGCGATATAAATTAGATTCAGCTTTAGTAGAAAAGGCTGGCCCCTCCATACAGACATAGGTTCCCGATAAATGATAATCTATATCAGGTAAATTTAAACTAGCGATCGCTTGTCCCAAAATTTTTGAAAGATGAGAACAAAAGGGATGACCGAAACCGATATGAGCCACAACTCCTTCACCAAAAAAGGTAGAATTTCGTTGATAAGTTCGATCAATAAATTGATCAGGAACAACTAAATCTAAGGGTTTAACCTCTTCTTTTAAAGACCCCACAGCCGAAGCAGAAATAATATACTCAACGCCTAAACTTTTCAGCGCGTAAATATTAGCACGATAGGGTAATTCTGTCGGTAAAAATTTATGGTTTCGTCCATGTCGAGCTAAAAATGCAACTCGCATTCCTTCTAAGGTTCCCACTAAAATTGCATCGGAAGGATGACCAAAGGGAGTATCGAGGTGTAGTTCCTCCACATCGGTAAATGCCTCCATCTTATATAATCCACTTCCCCCAATAATACCGATTTTTACTGCGCTCATTGTTCGTTTCCTTGACCAAGTTGTACTTAAGTATTGTACCGAAAATGGATCATGATTTACTCCCGAAAGTGGGGGATTTTCTTCACGGGGTTAGAATAACATCCCTTGTAAGATGTCCCCTTCTTCGTTAAGCTATTAATCAGTCATCAGTCATCAGTCATCAGTTATCAGTGAAAGAAGTTAAATTAAGACTTGACTGATTAATGATCACTGTCAACGATTTCATAACTGGTAACTGATCACTATTTACTGATAACTGATATTAGTCATCTTCTCCAACACAAAGCATGAATTGGAACTCCATTCAACAACAGAATCGTTTTTGGTCTATGAAAATCAAAAGGTTAAAATCTTTAACTCGTTCAGTTCACAATCACATTCAACGATTTAGACTCGGAAAAATTACCCGTTTTCAACGCTATTTTGCTTTATCCCTCTGTTGTGTTTTTCTAGGATTAACCTTAATTCAATTTCCCGTGCTTTCCACTTCCGTTAATATCGCTACATTCAGACAAGAACAATCGGATAATTTATTAGCTCAAGGAATTGTTAATCCTGCGAGTGGGATTAGTCATCAACGAGAATTTCGTGGGGTTTGGGTCGCTACCGTTGCCAATATTGATTGGCCGTCTAAATCTAATTTATCCGTTGATCAACAAAAATTTGAACTCATTGCCATCTTAAATCGGATGCAAGAATTAAACTTAAATGCGTTAATTCTGCAAGTTCGTCCCAATGGTGATGCGTTGTATAGTTCCAGTATAGAACCTTGGAGTGCGTGGTTAACCGGATCTCAAGGAACTCCCCCAAATCCCTATTATGATCCGCTACAATTTGCCATTGAAGAAGCTCATAAACGTAATATTGAATTACACGCTTGGTTTAATCCCTATCGCGCTAGATTAAGAGGAAATGCTCCCTTTGCACCGAATCACATGGCGTCAAGATTCCCCCAATATGCCTATCAATATGGGGATTTAGTTTGGATGGAACCCGGTGCGCGGGAAGTTCAAGATCAAACCTTTAATGTAATTATGGATGTGGTACAACGGTATGATATTGATGGCATCCATTTAGATGATTATTTCTATCCCTATCCTAAAGATGGTATTCCATTTCCTGATAGTCAAATCTATAATGCCTATCGTGCTGCGGGTGGAACATTAGGGTTAAAAGATTGGCGCCGTCAAAATGTTAATCTGATGATTAAACGCATTCATGATGGTATTAAAGCGACGAAACCTTATGTTAAATTTGGCATTAGTCCCTTTGGAATTTATCGCCCCGGCGCAGCACCTGGAACTGTAGGATTAGATCAATATGATTCTCTCTACGCTGATGTGAAATTATGGATAGAACAAGGATGGATGGATTATTTATCCCCTCAATTGTATTGGAAAATTGATCCGCCTCAACAAAGTTATCCAGTATTATTAGATTGGTGGTTACAACATAATCCCCAGCGACGTCATGTTTATACGGGAAATGCTCTGTATCGAATTGACAACGAATGGCCTGTCTCTGAACTGCAACGACAGGTGGCGATTTCTCGACAAAGATTGGCTCAATTATCTTTAGGAAATATCTTTTTTAGTATGAAGATTTTCCGCGATAATCGTCAAGGGGTTAATGATATTTTCAAAAGTGTGATTTATCCCACCCCAGCCTTAGTTCCCCCCATGCCTTGGTTGGATAATCAACCTCCTCAAACTCCCAGTGATATTCAAGTAAGTTCAGGGATGATTTCTTGGAGTCCTTCTGCTGAAACCGATATCCGCTCTTGGGCAATTTATCAACAATTTTCTAACGGTTGGCAGTTAGTTAAAGTTGTGGATAAAAATACAACTTCTATTCGGGTTAACCCTGGAAGTTATGCCATTCGTGCGGTGGATAGAATGGGGAATGAAAGCCTTGAACAAGTTGTTTCTGTGTCTTAATTCACCCGATATTAAACACAGCTTTCAACCCTAAATTGTAAAATTGTAGGGGCGAGGTCACCTCGCCCTAACACTGAGACAGAAATATAATACGAAATCCCCTTATAGATGCTACAGATGATCCCCCCCAACCCCCCTTAAAAAGGGGGGAGATGTGTAGCATACATTTAAGGATGGAATATAAGTTAGGGTAAATCAAATCATAGGTATAGAGAATCTGTAGAAATAAGATAAGTTTTTATAATTAAAATTTGATAATTATTCCGTTTTTTAAAAGATTGTCATGAAATCCTGAAATTTGATTGAGAATTTCTCTCAAGTAGTTGACGAGATTATAGGGGTTCTGATAGACTATAAAAAACACCACCCAAGGGGTTATTGTGTCTATAGGCAAAAATAGAGGCTACAACCCTGATTACACCGTCAAATATCCAGATTTTCTGACTGAATTTATGTCTGGCGATGCACGAGTTTTTTGGAAAATACCTTAAGCAGCTTAGGGGTATCTTGACAAAATCACCATTTTATGCTCAAGACTTAAATGAAAGATTAATCATCCTCTAGTTGTAGCAACTGTTCATCGAGAGTTCGTAAACGTCCTTGGACAATAGCTTCCGACAAAATCCGCTTTCGCAAAGCTTCATTGAGAACCCCTTTTTCCGCTAAGATTAAACGGCGACGAATGGCATCCAATTTACTAATATAATCGCCTGTAGAATCCTCCAACTCCCCAGAACGACGATTATAAAATTCTCGCAAAGACTTTTCTGCTCCGGCTACTTTCACCTGATAGCGTGACCGCATTTCTTCATAAACCGATTTTGGCAATATTCCCGACTTTAATAACCCTTCTAATTCATCCTGTGCAGCCTTCGCCGTAATTAATTCAGCTTGCCATTCTTCCATCTGCTCTTGAGTTGGGGAAACCGTCGATAACTTTAAACGTTTCACCACCCAAGGTAAACTTAAACCCTGGCCGACTAACGACACCAGCACACTTCCAAAAACCAGTGTAATTAGAATATCTCGTCCTGGGAGTGTCGGGGGTAAACTCAACGCTAAAGCCATAGAAAGTGAGCCTTTAATATTACCAAAAAACAGTAAATGTTGCCAACGCAACGGAATGGGACGGTCAAACCAACGAACTATTGCTAATAGGGGATAAACCGTCAAAACTCGCCCGACTTGATACGCTAAAACAGCAAGTAAAACCGCAGGTAAAGTTTGCCAGAACGTTAATAAATTGATCTCTACTCCAATTAATAGAAAAATAAAAGTATTGACCGTAAAACTCGCGTATTCCCAGAAACTCAATAACGTGATGCGACTCGAAGCGGTGGTTTGACGAGAAAGCCCCAAATTTCCAAAAATTAATCCCGCCACCACCACCGCCACCGCACCGGATACCCCTAGAAATTGTCCCGCCTGAAACGTTCCTAATGCTACGGCGACTGTTAGTAATAAACTATTAAGAGGATCATCTAAACGGGCAAATACAGGGATGGTTAAATAACCTAAAACTAACCCGACTATACTGCCTCCAATAGAGATAAATAGCAGTTGCTGGATACCGTCTTGGAACGTGAGTGAACCCGTTGAATAAACTTGTGAAATCAGATTAAAACCGACCAAAGCCGCCGCATCATTAAACAAGGTTTCTCCTTCGACAATGGTAGAGAGTCGAGAGGGAACGGGGATTTCTTTAAATACCGCAATCATGGAAACTGTATCCGTATTTGCCAGAATCACTCCAATAAATGCAGCAGGTATCCAACCTAATCCCAACCCAAATTTTAACAGAACTGCGATAATTGCACTTGAAAGAATAGCTCCTGGGCCAGCTAAAAGGGCAATGGGTTTAAAGGTACTACGGAGACGACTAACATCGGTATTAATTCCCGCATCAAAGATCAGAATCGGTAAAAATAGATTTAAAACCAGGGACGGGTCTAAACCAATGGGACGAGACATTAATTCTGTAAAGGGTAAACCCGCTAAAACTAAACCTGTAACATAAGGAATTCCTACCCGGCGCGATAATAAAGCTACAATCGTCGCAACCAGTAGGAGAATAATTGAAATCCTGACTAATTCGGTAACATCCACTCTCGATACTGGTAATAAGTTTTTGTATGATGGACTAAGATTGCCAGAAGCTAATATTGATGTCAACCCAGGATGAGGTGTTGCTATGTATGTTCTGATTGGTGGCGGTGGCTTAGTGGGGTTGAGTTTAGCTCAAAAAGTGTTAGAATTGGGGCATACTGTAGCGGTTATTGATATTGATCCGAACGCCTGTCGTTATGCACGGGAAAAAATTGGCGCAATGGCATTTGAAGGCAGTGCAGTGAGTACCGATGTGTTATTAGAAGCGGGTATTCGTAAAGCCAATTCCTTAGCGGCGGCACTTAGAAGTGATGCGCTGAACTTAGCAATGGTGACTCTGGCGAAACATTATGGCGTTCCTCATATTATCAGTCGAATGCGACACCCAGATTTTGCTCAACCTCTGCGTTTAGCGGGTGCAAATCATATTATTAGTACCGTTGAACTGGGGGTTTCTACGATGGTGAATGCCATTGAATATCCTCAAGTAGACTCGATGATGCACTTTGAGCAAGGACAAATTGAAGTCTTAAAATTAGCCATTCCGAAAAATTGTTATGTAGCGGGTCGGAGTGTGGCGGAAATTGCTCAAGATTCTCGGTTTCCAACGGGTTCTTTAATTATTGGTTATCAACCTCATCCCCAAGATGATTTAATGATTCCCAATGGGAGTACAGTTTTAGAACCGGGTTCAACGATATTGATTGTTACAAAGCCGGGAACATTACATCAAGTGATTGATTTTATTGAAGGTTATTAACGGTTTATGGTTTTAACTTGCGAGTGGGTAAATGCACCCTAGTTGATGATGATAGATGAGTAAGTATGGAGTTGTTCTACAACTGATTTCACGAAATGACTAGAATTAGATTTCTAGTTATTGCTTTTTCCAATAAAGTAGCGGTGTGATGAGAACCGCTACTCTTCTGAATTGGATGAGATAAAGGCTTAGGATATTAACGTTGTCAGACAAGTATTAACTTAAGCCTTGAGATGTTTTGACACTAATTTCAGCATCATTTCTTAGTGAGATTTGCGACGACGAGAAGCCAGCATTCCACCGAAAGCTAAACCTAAACCAGCTAATGTTGCAGGTTCGGGAACATCTTTCACTGGGGGTTTGGGGTCTCCACTTACAAAAACATCACTTCCCCCACCATCAAGTCCTTGAACGTGCATTCCAATTTGGAACTCTTTATTTGTTAAGCTTTCGATGACCGAGGCAAAGTCACCATCAAACAGTAAGCCTAACTTTTCTCCTTGATCAATCCCATTCTTACCACTACCATTAGCAGTTGTTACAAAACCAAAGAGCTCATCTTTATCCCCCCAACCATCAATATTGGTAGATTGAGCTACATCTTTATTATCCACTTTAAACTGAACAGCAGGGCCATAATTGAAATGTGATGCGCCCGAAACGAATGTCAGTAAGTCATTGGCTTTAGAGAATGTAATCTGGCTAATAAACGATGCTGCTGGGCCTAGATTTTCAAACTGGAATAGAACTTTATTGGTCTCGGTTTTGCTGACATTAAACTGGAATTGATTAACAATGCTATCTCCAGCAGTGTTTTCAGTGGGGACATTGCTAAATCCAAAGGTTTTTGTATCGAAGAGTTGAAAAGCGAAAGGATTATCAGTAATAGGAGTCACGTTTGGATTTCCAGGGTTTCCTGCATCACCCGATTTTCCTGTATCACCCGATTTTCCTGTATCACCCGATTTTCCTGTATCACCCGATTTTCCTGTATCACCCGATTTTCTTGTATCACCCGATTTTTCTGTATCACCCGATTTTTCTGTATCACCCGATTTTTCTGTATCACCCGATTTTCCTGTATCACCCGATTTTCCTGTATCAGCCGATTTTCCTGTATCACCCGATTTTCCTGTATCACCCGATTTTCCTGTATCAGCCGATTTTTCTGTATCACCCGATTTTCCTGTATCAGCCGATTTTTCTGTATCACCCGATTTTCCTGTATCACCCGATTTTCCTGTATCACCCGATTTTCCTGTATCAGCCGATTTTTCTGTATCACCCGATTTTTCTGTATCACCCGATTTTCCTGTATCACCCGATTTTCTTGTATCACCCGATTTTTCTGTATCAGCCGATTTTCTTGTATCACCCGATTTTTCTGTATCAGCCGATTTTCTTGCATCAGCCGATTTTTCTGTATCAGTAGGTTGGGCTTGTACGGGTGCTGCAACTACGGAAACGGCAACTCCAGCAGCTAATAAAGCAGAACCGATAATTGTTGATAATGTGGTTTTCATCTCAGTCTCATCCTTTATGTTTTGTACTCTAGTAGTCTGGGTAGAAACCAAAGTCTTCAATCTGGGTGTTTCTGATTTCTTTGTTCTACCTTGTTATCAATATGACAGAATCAGTTTGGGGTTGTCTATAGGTTTTTTGCCAATAGAGGTTATTTTCACAGAAGTTTTACAGTCTGTCGATACAAAGATAAAGCTATGATAAAATTCTCTATAATTACCCGGATAAAGGATGTTTAAGCTTTTTCTCTTAGGGAGAAGTTCATCAATTTTTTTAGGGATAAAATTTGTGAGTTTCAGGACAAGATAGAATAGCCCCGTGTAAAATTAAAAACCCAGTTTCTTGATGAAACTAGGTTTTTGGGGTGTACCCAAGAGGGATTACACACAACTATATATAAGTGATTTAAAATTTTATTTGAGTTGTTAAGGAGTTAACTTATCCTTAAAGATAATAGTAATTGATGTTTGAGCATAAAGTTCTACAACTGATTAGACTAGATAACTAGCATTGGATTTTCAGTTATCGCTTTTTCCAATAAAATAGCGGTGTGATGAGTACCGCTACTTTTATGAATTGGATGAGTAAAGGCTGAGGATCTCAATCGTATGAGACAAGTGTTAACATAAGCGTTGAAATGTTTTCATGAACTAATGTCAGCATCATTTCTTAGTGAGATTGACGACGACGAGAAGCCAGCATTCCACCGAAGGCTAACCCTAAACCAACTAATGTGGTGGGTTCGGGAACTTCAGCCGGAGGAGGAGTCACAGTTGTTACGTTCGCTGCAAATAAGGAAGCGTGAGAGAGAGCTTGAGCTTTACCTTGCTTGTTAGTCGAAACACCAATTGTGTTGAATACTCCATTTAAGCCTTGAGACCAATCATAATCTTTGAACAGATAAGCACTGTAGAAGTCATTGCTTTTTAAGCTGACTACAAATGTGTTGAATGTTGGTTTTGTGGTGAAACCCCAATTCCCTTCAGAATAATCATACTTTGCATTAAAACCAAACAGTCCTTTTTCACCTTCTTCCGACTTACCGCCGTATGACCAACTCACTGTTTGATTACTATTGAAATTTTCAGCAAATAAACCGTTTTGGAGTCTTGTCAGCAAAGGATTTCCTGACCCTGTATCGTTTCCTGATGAAGCACCGTCACAATCGGTAGCTTTGACCAAAGTGCCTAATGACCCTCCTATTGAGATATCAGTGTTACTACATTTATCGAGTGTACTGTTATCGCCACCGCCAGTGCTAGCAGTAGAATTGGGTTTCATACCTCCTGCTTGTGCAGGTGCAGCCATTAAGGAAACTGCAACTCCAGTCGTTAATAAAGCAGAAACAATAATTTTAGATAGTGTGGTTTTCATCTCAGCCTCATCCTTTGTATTTTAGTAGCCTCGGTAGAAGCAAGGGGTTTGAACTTGGGTGTTCTTAGTTTCCTTGTTCTACCTTGTTACCAATATGACAGAATTAGTTTAGGGTTGTCTATAGGTTTTTTGCCAATAGGGGTTATTTTTACAAAAGGTTTACAGTTTGTCAATGGAAATATAAAGCCACGATAAAATACCTTGGGAATACCTTCCTATATGATGTGTCGGCTTCATGTCTATATAAAATTTCCCTAAAGTTATTGAGACAAAAGTTGTGAGTTTGATCACAAGTTACTATCAGTATTGATCACTGTACGGGTAATAAATAATACTTTTAATTCAGTAATATCCGTAGAAAGGTGCAGATCAGCCTGATCTTTTTTTAACTGTCGGAAGTGTTTTAACATTCTATCCCTGAGAAATCCTAATTGAGAGGGTTAAACGGGGATATTGAACCCTTTGAGGGAAATTTGTTGTTGAGAGAGACTTAAGCCTTTAGATTGTAGGAGAACCCCAAAGTTTCCCAACCCCATAGGATCGATGAGAGAATGTAAGCAGTCTCGCCGTTGTAATACTTCCGAAATAGAATATTCTGAAGGTTGGGATAAAGTTGCAATGCGATCGCCTAACCCTAACGCCATTAAAAATAAAGCTTGTTGGGTAAACCCCTGGGAATGAAGGTTATAGTGTTCTCCGTAACGGTCTAAGGCGGTGAAGTTGATATGGGCGGTTAAATCCTGTTTACCAATATTAATATAGGGATCATTATGATGGCGATGTTGATAATAACATTGTAATGTTCCTTCACAACGGCTGGGGAGGTAATATCGTTGGGCGAGATAACCATAATCAATGGTTAAAATAAAGCCTTGATTGAGTTTCGACGCAACGGTTTTGATCCAGTCTAAGGCGATTAAATTAACTTCAGTTCGATAACCTTCTACATAAGCGGGAGAACATAAATCAATCTCAATTAATTTAAAATAGTCGGTGAGGTTTTTCGTTGAAAGTTCACCAATAGTTTCTTTAAATTTAACATCTGTTGAGTCTTCGGAATCTACAGTAATATAAATTTCTTGAAGTTGACGATTTTGAACAATAACTTGATGGACGGGAAAAGCATCAACTAATTCATTAGAGAAAAAGCAACCTTTAATTCCTTCATTTTGAAGCGTCTCTAAATCACACCATTGAATTGATAAGTTAAGATTCAACTGATTTTTAAGTTGTTTTTGCTGTTGTTGTTTAAGAAAGGCAGATTTTTCACAAATAATATAGTTGATTTTGCTGTAAAATTCAGGATATTGTTTTTTTAAATAGAATAAAATATCGCTGGCTAATAGTCCTTGACCTGCACCCATTTCTACTAAGGTAAAAGGGTTAGGATAATCCAGAATTTCCCACATTTGAAAAAACTGTTCTGCTAACATTTCCCCAAAATCTGATCCTAAATAGGGAGAAGTAACAAAATCTCCGGCTGCACCAAATTGAGGTTGATTAACGGTATAATAGCCGTATTCTGGGTGATATAAAACCCAGTCCATATAATCAGCAAAGGTAATTCTATGATCAGGATTTTCTATAATTTTTTGGGCTATAAAATTACATAAATTCTGATTATTTTCATAATCCATAATCAATAATTATAACAGGGAATCGGATGGAAAGTCTCAGACAGATAGAGTGTGATAATAAGCAGATATTCTAATATGAAATCCCATTATGAACGCTACAGATGATCCCCCCAACCCCCCTTAAAAAGGGGGGAGATGTGTGGCAAACATTTAAGGATGGAATATAACTATCTAACACGATTTCTATATTCATCATATTAATAATTAACTCGTTGTTGTGCTTTAGCACCCATTAAATTAAGGCTGAAGCCCAACAACGAATCGGGATTAAACAGAAACGGGTTGCGGTTGATACCGAATATTGGCATCTTTTAAGCGTTTTAAAGCTTCTCCTAAGCGATCGCAATCTGCAATTAAACTAATTCTGACATACCCTTCTCCCCCAATACCAAAAGCATTACCCGGAGTTAAAACAACACCCGTTTGTTGTAAAACCGTTAGAGCAAAATCCGTTGAATTCATCCCTGGTGGACAGGGAACCCATAAATACATGGTAGCTAAGGTTTTAGGAACCGTCCAACCTAATTCTGCTAATCCTTTAATCAGAAAATCTCGTCGGGTGCGATAGCGTTCTTGAACTTCGTGCAAATAAGAATCCGGTAAACTTAACGCCGTTTCTGCTGCCGCTTGTAATGCCGAAAATACCCCATAATCTAAATTGGTTTTTAAGGTTCTTAACCCTTGTAAAACCTTAGAATTTCCTACCGCAAATCCCACACGCCAACCCGCCATATTATAGGTTTTAGACATAGTATGGAATTCGACCCCGATTTCTTTACCCCCCGGAATTTCTAATAAACTGGTAGGTTGATAACCATCAAAAGCTAATTCCGCATAACATAAATCATGAACCAGCAGAATTTGATGTTGATGGGCAAAGGCAACAATATCTTCAAAAAATTCACGGGGGGCCGTTGCACCCGTGGGATTACTGGGATAATTAAAATAGAGAATTTTAGCTTGTTCTGCAATGGAATCAGGAATTGAACTTAAATCAATTACCCAATCATTTTCCGGCTTCAAAATCAGCGAATGAACCTTTCCTCCCGCGATGACTGGCCCGCGAAAATGAACCGGATAGGAAGGACTCGGAACTAATACTAAATCCCCCGGATTAATATAAGCTAAAGCTAAATGACCTAATCCTTCTTTTGACCCTAATAACGGTAAAGCTTCGCCATTGGGGTCAAGGAAAACGCCATAACGACGGTGATACCAATTGGTAATAGCCCGTCTAAAATTAGCAGTTCCTTCAAAGGGTGGATAGCCATGATGGGCCGGATTTCTTAATGCCTCAACGGCGGCTTCAACCACAGGTTGAGGAGTGGCGCCATCGGGGTTTCCCATGCCTAAATCAATTAAATCTAAGCCTTGTTGACGGGCGTTGGCTTTCAATTCATCTAAACGGGCAAAAACATAAGGCGGTAGGGCTTGTATCCGGTCAGCAGGGCTAATCCAATCTAATGTCATTGGTCAATGATGTTGTATGAAAACGAATAGGTTCAGGAGCAAGGAAAACAAAGAATTCAGGATTTAGGGTTCTGAATAATTGCATCTTTCACCCTGATCGGTGATTCTTTATTTTCCCCTGATACGGTCTTCTTTTTTATTTCCCTTCTTAATTCTTAATTCTGACACTCTTTAATTCTTCAGTTTGGTTTCAACAATAGGGGCTGTTGTTGATACCATTGCCGCCATTAACTGTTCGGGAACCACTTTAAAGGGTAAACGATGAATGTCAGAACGCTCATTACAAGCAACTTCGGCGGCGTGTCGCAGTTCGGCTAAGGTGATTTCTCCCATTCCCAAATCATTTAAAGTTTGGGGTAAACCTAAATCGGTGTAAAACTTTAAGAGTTGTTGTCTGGCGCTGGCGGCGAGTTGGTTGCCTTGTACCATCTCCTCTAAACGCAATTGTACTAAAATCCCAAAGGCGACTTTTTCCCCGTGTAACGTGCCATGACTCGCCGCAACATGGGTTAACCCATTATGAACCGCATGGGCAGCAACGGTGCGACATTGAGCCCCCCCAATACCGCCAATAACACCCGCCAGTAAGACCGTTGCATCCACGACTTCCTGCCATGTTTCCCCTCCGTTGTCTTGTAAGGCAATTAAGGATTTTTGTAATAAAATATCTCGCAGCACTCTGGCTTGTTGTACCGCAGCAATCATGAAGGTTTGATCGGAATGTCCACTGCTGACGGAGGCTTCATACCATTTAGCGATCGCATCTCCAATACCTGCAATTAACGTTCGTTGGGGAGCAGTTTGAATTAAGTTATAATCCAAAATTAATAAATCGGGACAGCGATCTAAACTGACATCATATAAAAATGCCCCCTCCTCAGAATAAACGTTAGAAAGGGCTGTCCAAGCGGCGCAGGTCGCCCCAGAGGTGGGGATAGTGACGATGGGGAGATGGGTTTGATGGGCGATGAGTTTGGCTGCATCCAGGGCTTTTCCGCCACCCGTCCCGATAATAAAATCGGCTTTATGGCTGCTGACGGCTTGATGTAGGGCGGTTAAGCTGGTTTCACTACAGTCTGTACCGTAGGATGCTTGGGCGCATTGGAGTTGATAACGTTCTAAAATAGGTTGTAGACTTTGAACAGTAAGACCAAGAGAGTGATCGCCCCCAATGATTAAGGGACGTTGACCAAAGCGTGCGATCGCTTCTCCTGACGCGACTAAGGCGTTATTACTGCGTAAAACTTGGGCTGGGGCAATCTTTAAACTCACAACTGAAGTGGGCGTTAGATTGGTAGTTGAAGAGGTTTGAGCCATAGCAGGTTAAGTCAATGGTGCTAAGTTTTTTACTTTACAGCATTGAGCTCTAATTTGGACAGAGGATTCTTCATCATTTTTGACCGTGCATAATAGGTTTCACCAAAGCCAGAAATGAATAGAAGCCTGGAAATTGTGAAAGAGGGCTGTGTTTATGGGTTTTAAACCGAAAAAATTATAGGATTTATGACGAGGATTTTATAAGTTAATTAATCAATTTTATCCTTAATTCTATCTCCCCATCAAACTCAAATTACGCTATCATCAGAATAGTGATGTGATCGAATTAACCTCTATGTATTTCACTTGGCTGGATAGTAATTCTTGGTTACTGGAAATAAGCGGAAAAAATGTTCTGATAGACCCCTGGTTAGTGGGTGCATTAACCTTTGGGAATATGAATTGGTTATTTAAGGGGGAAAGACGGAGCCCAAGACCCATTCCTCAAAAGATTGACTTAATTTTATTATCTCAGGGATTAGAAGATCATGCCCATCCTGAAACCTTAAAACAACTGAATAAAAATATCCCGGTTGTGGGTTCTCCAAATGCGGCAAAGGTAGCCCAAGAATTGGGATATACTCAAGTTCGAGCCTTGGAACATGGAAGCACCTATTGTTTAGAAAACCAAATTGAAATTAAAGCACTTCCAGGTTCGCCTATTGGCCCAACAACCCTGGAAAATGCTTATCTTTTAAAAGACTTAATAACAGGAAATACGGTTTATTATGAACCTCATGGCTATCATGCTCCTGAATTAAAAGATATGGCGACTATTGATGTTGTCATTACTCCTTTAATTAATCTGAGTTTACCTGTGGTGGGGCCAATTATTCGCGGACAACAAACAGCCTTAGACTTAGCAAAATTAGTGAAGCCAAAGGTGATGTTACCCACCGCCGATGCAGGGGATGTTGTCTATGAAGGGTTGTTAGTTTCTTTATTAAAAGCAAGTGGTAATCTTGAAGATTTTCGTTCAATGTTAGCTAGGGAAAATCTATCTACACGGGTACTCAATCCTAAACCCGGAGAACGATTTGAAGTGTCTTTAGAACAGCCTTCTGTGAGTGTGGTTTAATTGATTAAGTAGGGCGATCGCTATTCCATGAATATCAAATTAAACTTCAAACTCTTGTTTTAATTCCTCGATCAAATCCCCCTAAATTAGCCTTTTTTAGGGGGAGTTTGAGTAAGGCAGTAAGACGCTTAGGGAAAATGGATAAACTTCAGTTTTATAGCCTAATTTTAATTTCAACAATTCCTTAGTTAAGGATGAATTAAAGCTTAAAGAATTGCAGCACAAACTGCCGCCCCAATTAATCCAACCTGGGAATTTAATACAATATGAACGGGGACTTTTGCTAAAATGGGTTTCATTCTGCCTTTATTAGAAAAAGCATCCATAAATTCGGGAGTTTCTAATAAGGGTAAAATTTTAGTGGCAATTCCTCCAGCAATATATAACCCGTTATAAGGTAATAGTTTTAAAGCTAAATTTCCCGCTTCTGCTCCATAGGCTTCAACAAACATTTGCATTGTTTTTTCAGACAGAGAATCCCGTTGTTCTAATGCAGCTTGAGAAATGGCAGCAGCCGGATCAACAGTAACATCTTCTAAACCCATTTGATGTTCCCACTCTTTAACAATTTCGGCAATTTCAGTAGAGACGCGCCATGGCGCGTCTTTAGCCAGATTGCGATCACGTAAAAATTGATAAATTGCCACAATTCCCGGCCCAGAAACCACCCGTTCAACAGATACTCGATCAATATTATGTTTCGCTAATAAATATTTCATTAACTGAAATTCTAATTCAGAACGAGGGGCAAAATCTGTATGACCGTCTTCACAGGGATAGACTTTAATTCCATTAGTTAATGGAATAACAAAACATTGTCCTAAGCCTGTTCCTGCCCCAATTACCCCCATAGGAGAACCTGCTTGAGGTTGCCCTTTTTGTAAGGTTAAAACATCACTTTTGGGTAAACCTGTTACCCCATAACCAACGGCTTCAAAATCATTAATTAAAGTCACATGAGAAATGGCTAATTCTTTGGTTAAATTTCTAGCATCTAAACGCCAAGGTAAATTTGTTAATTTTGCTGTTTGATTAACCACTGGCCCTGCAATGGCAAAACAAGCTCTTTCCGGTTGGGGAATATCACCCAATTGTTGACTAGTAGCTTGCAAAAACAATTGAACAATGGGGACTAAATCAGGATAATCCCCACTCAAATACCGAACTTCATAGAGAGTTTTTAATCGTTCTTGAATTGTAGTTGATTCGACTGTAGTGGTGGCATCTACTAAGCGTAAAATCGTTTTTGTTCCACCAATATCTCCGGCTAATAATAGTGTCATATTTACATTGACTCATCCTTTACCTCTTTTATTGTGGCTCATCTGTATACTGAAGTCATCACTCTATCAGTAGAAACAGGGTTTATGGAACTCAACCTGAAACCGTGTAACAATAGAGCTAGTCCAAATTCTAAGTACAATCACTCAATATCATGCTGGTGTCGTCGCATTTACAAACTCAACCTTCCTGCGTGGATTCCTCCAAACCAGAGATCGATTATGATGTCGTTATTGTCGGGGGTGGAATTGTGGGGGCTACTTTAGCCTGTGGGTTGAAAGATTCAGGGTTAAAGGTAACCATTATTGAATCTCAACCGCCAGAAGCCGCCATTGGAAGACGACAAGCTTATGCGTTAACGCTACAAACGGGACGCATTCTCAAACAAATTGGGGTTTGGGATGAGATTTTAGCTAAAATTACTACGTTTTATCAGATTAGTTTAAGTGATTCCGATTATCCGAATGTTGTTAAATTCCTACCTCAAGATTTAGGAACCAATGAGTTAGGATATGTAGGCGAACATGGGGTGCTGTTGTCAGCGATGTATGATTTTTTAGAACACTGTCCGAATGTTTCTTGGCAATGTCCAGCTATTTTAAAAACGGTTAATTATTATTCTGATTTTGTCGAAATTGAAATTGAAAAAGAAGGGAATTCTCAACGGTTTTGCAGTCGAATTGTAGTCGCCGCCGATGGGGCAAAATCTCAATTACGGGAAGAGGCGGAAATTAAAACTCACGGTTGGAAATATTGGCAATCTTGTATAGCCATGACGATTAAAACTGAAAAATTCCATCAAAATGTTGCTTTTGAACGCTTCTGGCCCAGTGGCCCTATGGGGGTTTTACCCTTACCTGGAAATCGTTGTCAAGTGGTTTGGACAGCCCCCCATGCGGAAGCGCAGGCTTTAAAAGAATTAGAGGAAACTGAATTTTTAAAATTATTAGAATATCGGACAGGAGGATTATTAGGAAAATTAGAATTATTAAGCGATCGCTATGTTTATCCAGTACAATTAATGCAAAGCGATCGCTATATTCAACATCGATTAGCATTAGTGGGAGATGCCGCCCATTGTTGTCATCCTGTGGGGGGACAAGGCTTAAATATGGGAATTCGAGATGCAGGAGCTTTAGTAGAAGTATTGAAAACTGCTGATCACAATCAGGAAGATATCGGACAAGAAAAAATATTAAAACGCTATGAAAACTGGAGACAAAAAGAGAATTTAATTGTTTTAGGATTAACGGATTTCTTAGACCGAAGTTTCTCAGGAGATTGGATACCCAAAGTTAAGATACGTCGCCTAGGATTAGGAATCTTAAAAAAAGTGAAAGTTTTGCGGTATTTGGCATTACGATTAATGACAGGTTTAATCGGTCGTGCTCCCAAAATAGCCCTTTAAATTCAGTTAAGGCTTTTGCATATCTGCACTTTGGTTTGTAGAATCACTATGAGGTAAAGGGTATTTATCAGCATCTAATGTTCGCAGGGGCACATTCAAATATTGTCTGGCTTGTTCCTCTGCAATTTTCTGATCTTGAGTTGTTTCAAATTGACTTTCATCGAGGAGATCAGCTTTGTGTGCCGCTTCATCCGGGGTCGGAGTTGCGCCATTTTTCCATTTATATTTAAAAGTCATGGCAAACCTTAATAATTATCAAGTTTTAGGATAAAGTTTTTTAAGGTTTTCTGCCTTCTATCCGAGGTAATAAAGATCATGCTTCAGCAATTTTTAACAAGATCAGCCTTGATAACAAGTCTTGTTTTCAGTGGTATTCCTATCCCAGTTAGTCAAGCTCAAGCTTCTACGATTACCTATGATTTTACGGTTAATGTAACAGCCGGAGCCTTGACAGGTCGGTCATTTCATGGAACTTTCAGCTACGATGATTCCCCATTAACAGGTCGTGGCGTTGAGGAATTAGGGGTAAATCAAGGATTAACAATTTGCATGAATTTTTTCGGACAAAATTATCGGGAAACGGAAGATAGTAACTATCCTACATTTCCCAAGCTTGTGTTTGAAAATGGTTCGATTAAAAAACTGGATTTTTGGATAGAGCCGAATAAACGAGTCAATTGGTGGAATCAACCCGGATGGGAAGTAACTCTAAGCTGTCACGCAGTTAATTTTTTTGCCCAAAACCCTTGCTGCAAGGACTCTAGCCTACAAAATATCAAATTTAGATGCGTAGCAGCTTATCCCCCTCTGAAAATTCTTCTCCAAGTCATTGTCAGAAAGCAACCAATTAGGTTTAATAATCGTTCGGCGTAATCATTCCTAGCCAGGGTTACGCCCAACTATTGTTAAACGAATACCTCAAATGCACTTGCTGAAATCAACTCTACTGGGAAGTTATTCAGCATCACTAAAGGTTGATTATTAAAACTAATTAAAGTGGATGTTCCGTCTTGAGTTAGGGTGAGTTGATTAAACGTTAAACCCTGACTCAATAAAATCAAATCTTGTCCGAGTTGAAAATCAGTAATTTGATCTAATCCTGTATCCGCAGCGATGACAAAGCGATCGCTTCCACTGCCTCCTATTAAACTATCATTTCCTAAATCACTAAACAACCAATCATCATTTGCACCACCTTTGAGGGTATCCGCTTCTTTACCGCCATAGAGGGTATCATTGCCTTCATCTCCGCACAGTATACCGATCCCTTCATTAGCAGAAAGAATATCATTCCCTGCACCCCCCTGTAATTGTTCTAATTCCGAGGTATCTCTGATGTTTCCAGTCTCACCTGTACCGCCATAGAGGGTATCATCTCCATCACCACCGCAGATAATATCACTCCCTTGATCTCCATAGATCAAATCATCGCCATTCTCGCCATAAAGAATATCATTATCTTCGCCACCATAGAGGGTATCATTGCCGTCCCCACCGATTAAGGTATCGTTAAATAGGTTGCCATAAATAACATCATCCCCTGAACCTCCCCACAACAAATCCTCTGAGGGATCGGCTATCATATCTTGGGGGAAGTAACCGCCAAATAGGGTGTCATTGCCTTCGTCACCATAAACGGTATCTCGACCTAATTCACCCCGTAGCAGGTCATTCTGTTGACCGCCAAAGACAAAATCATCTCCTTCCCCGGCATAAATGGTATCGTTACCAATACCGCCTTGAATTAAATCGTTATTCTCATAACCATAGAGAACATCTTCTTCCTCCCCTTCGGGTGGAACACTACCATCAGTTACACTCCCAATTAAAGTATCATTGCCTTGATCCCCATAGAGGGTATCATTGCCTTGATCCCCAAAAATCAGGTCATTATTTTTCCCACCATATCCAATATCATTACCATCATCTCCCAGCAGGGTATCATTATTTTCATTAGCGGAGAGGAAATCATCTCCCGTCCCCCCACTCAACCAATCTTGTCCAGTAAGATCACGACCTGATATTGGGGGAATATCATCAATGCCTCCAAATAAACTATCATTTCCTTCTTGACCTTGAAGGGTATCATTATCAAAACTACCCCGAAGTTGATCATTTCCTTGTCCGCCTTCTATCCAAGCCGTTCCTTCTCCCCCATCAACGCTATCATCGCCATCACCACTATAAACATTGTCATCTCCGGGTAACGCATCAATAACATCATCTCCTCCAAATGAGAAGATATTATCATTTCCAGGTGTTCCTAGTAAATTATCATTCTCATTTGTGCCGTTAATAGTAGTTGTGGCAATATTGGGAGAACTCAACCCTAAAACCGGACGTTCTGGAAAGACAACACTGGGTAATTCAGGAAGGGGAGGACAAAGATTGCACTCATCATCGGGTACAAAAACCGGAGGGGATAAAGGTGCTATTGTCGGGGGTTCATCAACAGTAATATTAACAGTTGCGGTACTAATTCCACCGTTTCCATCATTGACAGTATAGTCAAAACTTGCAGGGCCAATATAACCGGGTGTGGGGGTAAATACAACTTCTCCAGTATCAGGATTTAAGTTAACTGTACCGTTATTAGGATTATTAACGGATTCAATAATTAAATTATCACCTTCTGGGTCAGTATCGTTATTTAAAGGGGTTAAGATGACAG
>NZ_JACJSC010000036.1 GCF_014697575.1 Planktothrix sp. FACHB-1365
ATTAAAGATGGACAGGGATCTAAATGGTGCGCGAGGGATTTTCCTTCGTGCATTGGTTGATACGCCTTGGTTAAGAAATTATCTTAACTTATGTATTTGTTAACAAATGTTAGCAAAAAAGTATCGGTAAATCCCCAGTGAACGAGCCATTATCATTACCTCCCAGTCATTAACCCGTAGGGTGCGTAAGCGTAAGCGCACGCACCAATTATTCTTCCCTATTCCAACGCATCTTTTAAAGCCGTTCGTGCCGCTAAATGGTTACGAGTTGATGTTAAAATCTCCACTTCCCGTTCCAAACGTGCGACAGTATTTTGCATTTCTAATAGGGTTTGTTGTTCCGTTGCGACGCCATAAAGATTACTCGCAACCCAATAGGAAAGTTCCGTCGGTAAATCAGGAATATCATCAGGAAGTTCAATATTTTGTTCCATCAACTTTCCTGAGAGATGAACCACATCGCGCAACAAACGCTCTACTTCCGTTGCTAACGGTCTTAAATCCTGTTGGGGGGGTTCATCTTCAATCCATTCGACCAAACCCACGAGATAAGGCTTTTCCCGAACAGCTTCTAATACCCGAAACCGTTGCTGTCCTAACGTCAGCATTTTAATTCGATCATCGGGTAAACGTTGGTATTGGACAATTTCGGCACAGCAACCCACGGAAGCAACTTGACCTTGATTCGGATCAAACATCAATACCCCAAAACGGCGATCCGTATTCAGGATGGTATTCATCATAATCCGATAACGAAACTCAAAAATATGCAGGGGTAAGGGTCTACCTGGAAATAAAACCACTTCCGGTAGAGAAAACAGAGGAAGTTCTCGAACAGCAATTGAGGAATATGATGCCATTGTCCGTTAAATTAAGACCTACTCACAAGGAAGCATAATCCTTAATTGTGCCTCACTTGAGGGAAAACTGCTAGACCCGGAAAAAAACCGGGTTTCTGTAATAACTTTGCTACTTAATAGAAATCTTGTTGAAAAAATCCAATTTCTGAGAACTTTTAAACATACCGAGAAACCTGGTTTCTGAGTTTCAGGTGAGAGTTGAACACAAATATAGATGACTACGTTATAATACAAAGTTAAATATTTTGGATCATAGCCATGAATAATCCTCTCAGCAATGGCTCCCTAGACAACTTGGATTCTCTATTAAATAATTTAATCCAATCTTTAGACATTGACCCCCATCAACAACAGATTCCTTCTGCACCTGATTTCCAAGGCCACGACCCCCATCATCCTCATTTTGATATCTCTAACTTAGGTGGAAATGGGGAATATTATCAAGGGTTACACTCCTCTTTTATCTCTGACTTTCACCCTCAAACTCCAGAATTTCATCCCAATGGGGCGGACTTAGAACAATTTAATCCTTATCAACAGCCCGCACAAACCGACTATTCAACCCCTGATCAATCCTATCACAATTCGGGAATAGAAGATCACTCGCAACAAATGTCTACCTTTTCCGCAATGCAAACGTTTAATTATGTACAAAGTGGAGATTCTAATAGCGTTCATATTTATGCAGATGGTGATGTTTATTGGGATAGTGGAGGACAAGCCGGACATATTGAGGGGCAAAAATTTTATAACACGAGCCACCATTATATGGGGCATTTAGGCGCTGATATGAAAGTTTATGATGCCCATGATAAATGTATTGGTTGGGTTGATACAAAAGGTCATGCTTATACCTTAGATGGGGCAGTTTTTGCTGAAGGAAAAACACCGATTTGGGCGGCGACGGTGTTAGTTTTTAATACCTCTAGTCCAGGTTAATTTTAACAAAAACTCTGTAGGGGCGAGGCGCGCCTCGCCCCTACGCCCGAAATTGATTTCAGGGGTTGGTTATAGAGATCAACCTTATAATTTATTAACCGGAGATGGGAAAATGGAACCTTGGAAATGGTTGAATATGGGTTTAGAAGTGGTATCTCGATTTATGCTTCAAAAAACCCTAGTAGATGGCCAAAAGAGAAATACGGATATCGTTGTAGCTAACAATGCTGCAATGGAGGAAAAACGACAACAAATTCAGTTAGCACAGTATAAATTACAATGTGTACAAGTTGCGAATAATGCTGTAATGGAGGAAAAACGACAGGAGATTCAATTAGCACAGATTAAATTACAATATATCCAAAATCAAGAAAATCGAGAATTTCAAGCCCAACAAGCGGAACTGAATCATCAACGACAAAAGGAACTCCAAGAATATATCCAAAGCGTTAATTTAGCCATTCACAAAAGCAATATTGAGTTTCAACGCTGGCGTTTTGAACAGGAAAAAAGCCTACAATCAGAATTAGCAACTTATGGTCGAGAAACTCAATTAATAGTAGCTGAATATCAACGAGAAACGGCGATAAAAGCTGCTCATAACCAAGCAGAAGTTCAGAAAATTTTTGCGAATTGGCCATTAACTTTACCTCCCGCACAAATTTTAGAATCCTACAATAATAGTTTAATTCCCCTGCGAGTTTTTATTGCGCCGCCTAAAGTTCAGTTTGAAAAGTTTGCCACCACGCCGCAAAATTTCCCTGATATTGAATTAACTATAAATCAAAAAATGCGCGATTTTTTTGATCAGTATTCTCAACAGGGAAGACCGATAGAATTTTTAGCAGGTGCTTGGGAAAGTAAACGTTTTCATAGTGAAGCCAGTATTAAAGCTTTATTCGGGATGCTAAAATCAGAACCGACATTAATATTAGAGTCTGAATTTGATGGAGATTATCTCAATTTCCGAGTCGCCTATTGGACAATAGGACAAGATAACTATTCCTATCAAACGATTATTTCTCAACTGTCCTATCGGGATATTTTATATGATTCTGCTAAAACTCGCGCCCGGAAATGGAAAGTTACAAAAGACAAACTCATCGCACTTGGAAAAACCCAAGCTGATATTGATAAACGGGGCGGGGATAATGAGATTAATCTGAAAATTTGGGAAGAAGAACAAAGTTTACGAGAGGAAGGAATAGACGATGATGAGTTAGAAATTCACTATAAAATTAATAGCAAACATTTTGAAGATTTGTACCAGTTTTTAATCACCTGTCATTGTCTAGTTGCAGGTTGGATAGCTGACACTCATCATTTATTTCTCCATGATTTCACGCCCTTATTACCGCAATTACTCCCAGATTTAACTCAGAATATCCCCGAAGGAGAAGTTGCAGATTCAGTAATAGGGATGGTCATTTCTGGCTATGAACAAATCTACAAAATCCTAGAAGCAGAAAGTTCTCACCGTCTCCCTGAATTAATCCTAGAATTAGCACAGGGTTTAGTCAATTTACCGAATAAATCTTGGGCTAAAACCCAATTAATTAATTCTGTTGAATATTGGTTGAGGTTAAGAAACCGGGTTTCTGGAGAATCTGAGTTATGGGATAGCGTTAATTCTGTCGTAACGGCTAAGGATTTAGACTATATTGAAAAAATCAATAATTTGTTAGAATCCTTGGGAGAAACTCACCGCGTTAATATTATCGAAGCCTGTTATCAACGGGGACAAAACCATTGTCAACAGGGAGAATATACGACCGCTATTGATGATTTTACCCAAGTCTTGTTACTTGAACCCAATTCTCCTGATGCTAATTATAATCGCGGATTAGCTTATAGTAAATTAGGGGAATATCAAGCCGCTATTGAGGATTATCACCAAACCTTGCGACTGAATCCCAATTATGTCGGAGCTTACAATAATCGGGGTAATGCTTATTATAAATTAGGGCAATATGAAAAAGCGATCGCAGATTATAACTCCTGTCTCGCCCTCAATCCTAATTTACCCGGAGTTGCCCATAACCGAGATGTTGCTCAAGGAGTTTGGGATGAAAAACGCCGTCAGGAAGGGGATAAAAAACGTCAGGAAGAAGCCGAAAAACGCCGTCGCCAAAAGGAATTTGAGTTTGATGTCATTACCGTTAACTCCCAAGGAAAGGAAACCCACCGAGAACGCCGTCGGGCTGAATTTTTTAAACAAGATTTAGGCAATAATATCAGTTTAGAAATGGTATCCATTCCTGGGGGAACTTTTATGATGGGTGCGGCTCAAAATGAAGCAAATGCGAGTAGCGATGAATATCCCCAACATCCCGTTAATATTGCGGCATTTTCTATGGCAAAATATCCCATTACTCAAGCTCAATGGGAAGCCGTACTTGCATTACCTAAAATAAAAATAGACTTAAAGCGCGACCCCTCTGATTTTAAAGGCGCAAACCGACCCGTTGAGAATGTAACTTGGCACGAAGCACAAGAATTTTGTCAGCGACTTTCCCAAAAAACAGGTAAAACCTATCGTTTACCCAGTGAAGCGGAATGGGAATATGCCTGTCGCGCTCAAACTACAAGTCCTTTCCATTTTGGCGAAACCATTACAGCCGATTTAGCTAATTATGAATGTAATCGTAATCAAACCACCGATGTCGGTAGTTTTCCTCCAAATGCCTTTGGTTTATACGATATGCACGGTAACGTTTGGGAATGGTGTGCTGACCCTTGGCATGAAAATTATACTGGTGCGCCAGATGATGGCAGTGTTTGGGAGTCGGGCGGAAATACTCAATACCGGGTGATGCGCGGAGGTTCGTGGTCCGACGGTCCCAGGGATTGCCGCAGTGCCGATCGTAACTGGGACGGGCCGGACGGTCGGGTCAGGTACTACGGATTTCGTGTTGTCTCCTCCCCGCCTGCGTGGACTCTTTAGCCCTTTGTCCTTTAGCCCTTTAGCCCTTTACCCTTCTTTCTTCTTTTCCCTTCTTCCCTTTTCGCGCGTCAGCGCGATCAAAATTTTTTTTCAGGGGGCAGGTTTTGTTAGAAACCGGGTTTCTGCCTTAATCTTTGCTGTATAACAGAAATCTCGTTGAAGAAACCCGGTTTCTGAGCCCCCACAGTTGTATCGAGAAACCGGGTTTCTGCCTTAATCTTTGCTGCATAATAGAAAGATAGCAGAAGAAACCCGGTTTCTGAGTCCCCCAATTAGAGGAGCAATCATGAAAGAATATGTTGCAATTTTTGAATGGGCTGGGAGTAACTATTCTGCTTATGTTCCTGATTTACCCGGTTGTATTTCTACAGGAAAGACTTTAGAAGAAACAGAAAATAATATTAAAGAAGCGATTGAATTGTATATTGACACTCTGCGGGAAGATAGTCAACCCATTCCCGAACCTTCTCTAACGGTTAAGACAATTTCTGTTGCTGCTTAACGAGTCGAGAAATCGGGTTTCTGACTTAACCTTTGCTGAATCATAAAAAGATAACGGAAGAAATCCGATTTCTGAGCACCTATCAGCAATTGGAGAAATTACAATTGAGACAGTAATCTCTCATAATCTGTGTGCGAACCAATCCAAAACCAAATAATGATATCTCCTTCTAACTGTCCAACGGCTCGATAATCCTTGTTAATTCTAGCCGAATAAATGGGTAATTCTGGATGTACCTTTTTGAAACGAAGGCTTGGATAATTGGGGTCTCGTTTGAATTGTCGATAGGCTTCACGAGCCTGGTTTTGGACTTGCTTTGGCAGAGTGGCAAATGCTTTGCGAAAAAAGAGAGTTGTTCGTGACTTCACAGTGTTTCTGGATCTAACTCTTGGGTTTGTCCAGAATGGTATTCAGCCATAGCATTTGCTGCTAATTTAGCCATAGCATCGGGTGATTGAGCAAATGCACTATCCCATCGCATTTGGGCTTCAACTTCCTGTAAAATTAGAGTGGCGATCGCATCTTGTTCACTGGGGGATAAAACTTTCAATTGAGCGATCGCACGTTCTAGTAACTCAGTCATATTCTTAGAAGATGTTATCTCAAAGATTACCAACACAAATTATAGCACTTAGAGGTTATTTGAACCATGACGGAAATCATTTTCTTAGTAGAACCAGATATTGAGCAAGGTTATATTGCTCAGGCATTAGGGGAATCAATTATTACCCAAGCCGATGACTTAGAAAGCTTAAAGCAAGAAATTAAAGATGCAGTTCACTGTCATTTTCCTGAGCCAGCATTACGTCCTAAAATCATCCGACTGCATATTGTTCAGGAGGAGGTGATTGCTTCATGAAGAATTAATCAATTTATTATTTGATTGAGAAACAGAGAAAGTTTATGAGTATGAGTGAATTACCGATTATTCAGAAAACCTATGATTTAATTAAATGGTATGTACCCATATTAAACCGCCTACCGCGAGATCATAAATTCACATTAGGAGATAGAATCATTACCGGACTCTATGATTTTCTGGAAGGATTAATTTTAGCCCGTTATGCCACAAATAAACTAAACCAATTAGAATTATTGAATGGCAAACTAGACATTCTGCGCCATCAAACCAGACTATTATTAGATTTCGAGTTAATTAAAACTGAACGCTATGAATATATCGGAAAATTAATTAACGAAATTGGCACGGAATTAGGAGCATGGATTAAACAACAACGAAAAAAACTAGAAAAACCATGAAACGCTACGGAAATCTCTGGTCAGAAATTATTGATTTTAGCAATTTATTAGCAGCAGCACGTCAAGCCCAAAAAGGCAAGCGATTTCGAGAAAATGTTTTAGCCTTTAACTATAATTTAGAGCCAGAACTTTTTAAGTTAAAAACAGAATTAGAGTCTAAAGCCTACTGTCCAGGTCATTATCGAACCTTTGAAATTAAAGAACCCAAATCTCGAATGATTTCCGCCGCACCCTATCGAGATCGAGTGGTACATCATGCTTTATGTAATATTATTCTACCGATTTTTGAACGTACCTATATTGCTGATTCCTATGCAAATCGCGTCGGTTTTGGAACCCATCGTGCCCTGCGTCGATTTACAAAATTTGCTCGGTCTAGCCATTATGTTCTCCAATGTGATATCCGCAAATATTTTCCCAGTATTGACCATATTATTTTAAAATCCTTAATTCGCAAAAAAATCAAATGTTCTGACACCCTGTGGTTAATTGATAAAATTATTGATAATAGCAATGAACAAGAACCTATGGTAGAATATTTTCTAGGGGATAGTTTATTAGAACCCTTACAACGACGGCGAGGTCTTCCCATCGGAAATTTAACCAGTCAATTTTTTGCTAATATTTACCTGAATGGGTTTGATCATTTTGTCAAAGAAAAACTCAAAGTCACTCAATATATCCGCTATGTCGATGATTTTGCCTTATTTTCAGATAACCCCGAATTTCTAGCAGATGCAAGAATAGCAGTCGAGGAATATTTAGCCACATTGAGAGTCAAAATTCATCCCATTAAAAGCCAATTATTTGAAACAAAAATCGGAGCAAATTTTTTAGGATTTCGCATTTTACCCGATAGAATTCGAGTCCGTAAAGAAAATTTACGTCGAGCTAGACGTCGATTGCGACAAATGCAGGTAGAATATGATCAGGGTAAAATTGGGGGCGAAAAAGTGTCGCAATCAATCCAGAGTTGGGTTGCTCATCTTCAACAGGGCGATACTTGGCAACTCCGTCAACAGATATTTGCTTCTCTCGAATTATCGAGAAGGTAAAGACGGGACAGGCACTTCCGGGTGATACGCGGAGGTTCGTGGAACAACAATCCCAGGAATTGCCGCAGTGCCAATCGTAACAGAAGCCGGACAGTCGGAACAGGAACTACGGATTTCGTGTTGTCTCCTCCCCGCCTGCGTGCGCTCTCCTCGGTCAGAACTGACAGATGGGAATTTGTCGGGAAAATTTAGGGAGAGTCCAGACCTGTTCCGGTGATAGAGGTGACTCTATCCAAAAATCAAACCGAGTTAGGTAGCTTGGTAGGCGTAAAAACCGAAAAGTTGCCTAATTTATAATTCTTAGATCAGATTATATCACACTTTGAAAGAATATATTATCATTTTTGAATGGGCTGGGAGTAACTATTCTGCTTATGTTCCCGACTTACTAGGAAATTAAACTATGACAACAGCACAGGCGCAAAAACTAACATTTGACAACTTTTTAGAACAATGTCCAGAAACAGGAATCTATGAATTTGTGAAGGGAGAAATTATAGAAGTGAGAGCAACAAGAAACCATGATGATGTAGCCAATTTGCTTTTATTCTGTTTTAATGATGAAATTAGAAGACTTAATCTTAATTTAGTTGTAACTAATAATGCGGTGATCAAAACGGTAACAAAAGACGGCTTAGAACAGGGTAGAAATCCTGATGTTAGTGTGATTGACCGAACAATTTGGCGTTCTAATCGTTCTGATTATAATGCCTTAGAAGTGCCAATTCAGTTAGCAGTAGAAGTGACATCAACGAATTGGGAAGATGACTATGTAGATAAATTAGAAGAATATCAACGGTTAGGAATTTTTGAATATTGGATTGTAGACTATTTAGCGATCGCTTCCAGGGCTTACTTAGGAAATCCTAAAATTCCGACTATCTTTGTTTACTCTCTGGATGAAAAAGGTCAGTATCAAAAAACTCAATTTAGAGGAAATGATCGGATTATATCACCCACTTTTTCAGAATTATCTTTAACAGCAGAACAAGTGTTAAATGCTTAAAAAAATATTCCGAGAAATCGGGTTTCTGACTTAACCTTTGCTGCATCAGAAGAGGAGAAACCATGAAAGAATATATTGTCATTACAGTTAAGGCAATTTCTGTAGCCGCTTAACCTATATTAACAATGAGCGAATTACCGATTATCCAGAAAACTTATGATTTAATTAAAGAGAAAACCTACTCACGCCTCCCAATTGAAAGGTCAGGTTGAGTAGGTTCACAACGTTGTCGCTTAGAGTTTTACTTCAATATCAACCCCGGCGGGTAAATCTAATTTCATCAAAGCATCAATGGTTTTAGAAGAAGGCTGATAAATATCAATAATGCGTCGATGGGTACGAGTCTCGAAGTGTTCCCGTGAATCTTTATCAACGTGAGGAGAACGCAATAAACAATAAATCCGGCGTTTTGTGGGTAAAGGAATCGGCCCAATAGCAGTGGCGCTGGTACGATTAGCCGTATCTACAATTTTCTCGCAGGAAGTATCGAGTAAACGGCGATCAAACGCTTTGAGACGAATCCGAATTTTTTGCTGTTGAATAGTAGCCATTTTGATGTTGAGTTTTCTAGGTTCAGGATGAAGGGTTTGATAAATTTTCGTTTTTCTAAGATAGAAGGCGGAGAAAAGGGAATCAAACCTTTCTCCTTTTCTGCCACCTTTCCATCAACCAGACTGTTTAATTCTGGTGTCTACTTCAGGATTTTGGACACAACGCCCGCACCCACAGTCCGGCCACCTTCACGAATGGCAAACCGCATCCCTTGTTCAATCGCAATGGGGTTAATCAGTTCCACCGTCATTTTAATCCGGTCTCCCGGCATGACCATTTCAGCATCCTTACCTTCATCTGAGGTAAATGTTTGAATGGTTCCAGTAACATCCGTTGTCCGTACATAGAACTGGGGACGATAACCGGGGAAGAAAGGAGTTTTACGACCGCCTTCTTCTGCCTTTAAAACATAAACTTCTGCTTCAAACTGAGTATGAGGAGTAATGGAACCGGGTTTAGCAATCACCATACCCCGTTCAATATCGGTTTTTTGGATACCCCGTAACAGAAGTCCGGCGTTGTCTCCAGCCATCCCTTCCTCAAGACTTTTCTTGAACATTTCTATCCCGGTCACGATGGTAGCACGGGTTGGTTTAATTCCGACCAATTCAACGTTATCGCCCACCTTGACTTTACCCCGTTCAATCCGGCCCGTTGCTACTGTACCCCGTCCAGTAATGGAGAACACGTCTTCAACCGCCATCAAGAAAGGTTTGTCAATATCCCGCTCAGGAGTGGGGATATAGGCATCCACTTCTTCCATGAGTTTGTAGATTTTATCTACCCACGGGTTCCCACCTTGAGGTAGTTTAGGATTAGCAACCATGGCATCTAAAGCTTCTTTCGCAGATCCAGCCACAATGGGGATATTGTCACCGTCGAATTGGTAGGAAGTTAACAGTTCCCGTACTTCCAGTTCTACCAGTTCTAACAGTTCCTCATCATCCACCATGTCTTCCTTGTTCAGGAACACAACAATATTGGGAACCCCAACCTGTTTGGCTAAGAGGATGTGTTCACGGGTTTGGGGCATAGGGCCATCCGCCGCAGACACCACTAAAATTGCACCGTCCATCTGGGCGGCACCCGTGATCATGTTTTTCACATAGTCGGCGTGTCCCGGACAGTCCACGTGAGCATAGTGACGATCTTTGGTTTCATACTCAACGTGAGCGGTATTGATGGTAATCCCCCGTGCTTTCTCTTCGGGTGCGGCATCAATTTCGTCGTATTTTTTAGCTTGGGCTTGACCCAGGGCTGCCAAAGTCATGGTAATTGCAGCCGTTAAAGTGGTTTTACCGTGGTCAACGTGGCCAATGGTACCGATGTTAACGTGGGGTTTTGTCCGTTCAAATTTTGCGCGTGCCATTTTGAATTACAAATTGAAAGTTTTCAAGAAAAATAATTGAGGAAAGGGGTCAGACGTCAGGGGTGGGTTGTTGGCTTTGAGTGGTTAACCGGGAACCGACAACCTCAAACCTGACAATCCGCGAGTGCCTATTTAGTTTCCTTTGCTCTTGGCAACAATAGCATCAGCAACGCTACGAGGAACTTCCTCATAGTGGCTGAACTCCATTGTGAAAATGCCACGACCTTGGGTTTTAGAACGGATGTCAGTTGCATAACCAAACATCTCAGCTAAGGGAACCTTAGCGGTCACTTTGGCAATACCCTGAGCCGTATCTTGGCCCTCAATTTGGCCTCGGCGAGAGTTGAGGTCTCCAATGACGTTACCAATAAAGTCTTCTGGGACTTCTACCTCAACTTTCATCATCGGCTCTAACAGCACGGGTGAAGCTTTACTCACCGCTTCTTTAAGTGCCATGGAGCCAGCGATCTTGAATGCCATTTCTGAGGAGTCTACATCGTGGTAAGATCCATCCACCAGAGTGGCTTTCACATCAATTAAGGGATAACCGGCAACCACACCCGTTTCACAAGCTTCTTTAATCCCTTGTTCAGCCGGGTTGATGTACTCTTTGGGTACAGTTCCCCCAACAATTTTGGAAACAAATTCAAATCCGCTACCCGGTTCACCCGGTTCGAGATTAATCACAACGTGACCGTATTGACCTTTACCGCCACTTTGACGGATGAATTTGCCTTCGGCTCGATTCACCGGTTTGCGGATGGTTTCCCGATAAGCAACTTGAGGAGCACCAACATTCGCCTCTACTTTGAACTCCCGCAGCATCCGGTCTACCAGAATTTCTAAGTGGAGTTCACCCATCCCAGCAATCACGGTTTGGTTCGTCTCAGAATCAACGGAAACCCGGAAGGTGGGGTCTTCCTCTGACAAAGACTGGAGAGCTTTGGAAAGTTTTTCCATGTCCTGTTTCGTTTTGGGTTCCACCGCAACAGAAATAACAGGTTCAGGAATAAACAGAGATTCCAAAATAATTGGGTTCGCGTCATCACAGAGGGTATCACCGGTGAGGGTATCTTTCAAACCCAATGCCGCTCCTAAGTCTCCAGCCCGAAGTTCATCGACTTCAATCCGATCATCAGCTTTGAGAACGATCAAGCGAGAAATCCGTTCTTTCTTATTTTTTGAGGAGTTTAAAACATAACTCCCCTTTTGCAGAACACCGGAATAGACCCGCACAAAGGTCAAACGGCCATAGGGATCAGCCATGATCTTAAAGGCCAGTGCCGATAGCGGAGCATTATCATCGGCATAACGGACGGCAATTTCACCATCGGGTAAGGTTCCCTGAATCGGAGGAACTTCCGCCGGAGCCGGGAGATAGTCAACCACCGCATCTAACAGTTGTTGTACCCCTTTGTTTTTGAAGGCTGAACCACAAAGTAAGGGAACAATTGTCCCATCAATCGTTCCTTTGCGTAACTGCGTCCGAATTTCTTCGTTCGTCAGTTCTTCCCCTTCGAGATACTTCTCCATCAGGTGATCGTCGGTCTCAGCAACTGATTCCACCAGTTTCACGCGGTATTCTTCAGCAACTGCTTTGACTTCTTCAGGAATATCATCCGTGACTTGGATATCCGTTCCTTTATCGTTGGTGTAGATATAAGCTTTCATCTCCACCAAATCCACTAAGCCTTGGAGGTTGTCTTCACTTCCAATGGGGACTTGGATGGGAACTGCATTCGCTCTTAATCGATCGCGGATTTGTTCATAAACTTTGAAAAAATTCGCGCCCGTGCGATCCATTTTGTTCACAAAGACAATCCGAGGGACTTTATAGCGATCGGCTTGTCTCCAAACGGTTTCAGATTGGGGCTGAACACCGCCAACGGAACAAAAGACTGCAATCACACCGTCTAACACCCGCATGGAGCGTTCGACTTCAATGGTGAAGTCTACGTGACCGGGAGTGTCAATGATATTGATCTTATGATCTTTCCAACTGGTAGTAATCGCGGCAGCCGTGATGGTAATTCCACGCTCCCGCTCTTGAGCCATCCAGTCGGTTACTGCGGTTCCTTCATGGACTTCGCCCATTTTATGAACCACGCCAGAGTAAAATAAAATCCGCTCTGTTGTGGTTGTCTTGCCCGCATCGATATGGGCTGCAATACCAATATTCCGTACTCTCTCAAGCGGGACGGTACGTGCCACAGCTACCTCCTTTTTAAACCTTTATTAAGATTTTATACGTTTACGGATATCACTGCTATCCCCAATTTTTAATACCGATAATGAGCAAAGGCTTTGTTAGCTTCTGCCATCCGGTGGGTTTCTTCCCGTTTGCGAACTGCACTTCCGGTTTCGTTGGCAGCATCCATCAGTTCATTGGCTAATCGTACCGCCATGGAACGTCCGGTTCTGGCTCTAGCATATTGAATTAACCAACGTAAAGCTAAAGCTGTTCCCCGTTCTGAGCGCACTTCCATCGGAACTTGATAGGTTGCACCGCCAACCCGTCGTGCTTTGACTTCCACGAGGGGGGTAGCATTGCGAACGGCTTTTTCAAACACCTCTAAAGGTTCTGAACCCGTTCTTTCTTCGATTGTTTTTAGCGCCTGATAAATGATCCGGTAAGCAATGGATTTTTTTCCATGTTTCATGATGCGACGTACCATCATGCTAACTAAGCGACTGTTATAAACCGGATCGGCGGGAATCGGACGCTTTTGTACAACTCGGCGACGAGACATATTGTATCTTCCTCAACACAATAGATGATTTTAGATTCGAGCGTGATGAGTACAAGTCATCACAGGCTAGATGCTGTTAGTCTTGAGCTAACAACACCTAGCTTGCTTCAACTTGACCATGACTCAAAGCTCTTATTTAGGACGCTTGGCACCATACTTCGAGCGTCCCTGACGACGATCTTTGACTCCCGCCGTGTCTAATGTTCCCCGAATAATGTGATATCGAACTCCAGGCAAATCTTTCACCCGACCGCCTCGAATCATTACTACGGAGTGTTCTTGCAAGTTGTGACCAATACCCGGAATATATGCTGTCACTTCATAGCCAGAGGTTAGCCGCACCCTTGCCACCTTACGCAGCGCGGAATTAGGTTTTTTAGGGGTGGTTGTATAAACCCGTGTGCAGACTCCCCGCCGTTGAGGGCAACTCTTGAGGGCGGGCGATTTTGTTTTCTTCTGAGTCTGTTCCCGTGCAGAACGAATTAGTTGCTGGATAGTGGGCATGAGTTACGACATACTGAATTAATTCGGCAATTTGAAGTTTTGAGGTATCTCCACTGAAATATCCCTCCCCGATCTGGGGATGGGACTTTCTTTCAAAAGTTAGGGTCAGATGTTGACACCCAAAAGATCATAATAACCTATCCAGTCACTTTTGGCAAACTTTCTGTTGTAGGGAACAGGGAACAGGGAATTACGAATTACGAATTACGAATTACGAATGGGGAATGAAAAGAATAAAGAGTTGACTGTCTAGGTTTGAGGAACAAAAGAATAGCTACAACTACAGCTTTGGGAGGCGTTGGGGTTTTGGAAGCGAAACCCACCCCCCATTAAATCTTCAGAATAGTCAATGGTTAAGTTTTCTAGGTACTTTAAATTTTCCGAGGCAATCACAATTTCAATCTCAGGGAATTGATAAACGACATCACTCGACTGGCGTTGGTGATCAAATCCCATTGTATAAGACCAGTCGCAGCAGCCTCCCTTTTGAACTCCAAGACGAAAGAGGACATGAGGATGATTTTGCTTGGACTTAAGGCGCAGAACCTCACGAGTTGCTGCTGGACTGAGAGAAATCATGGAACACCTGCTTACAAAAACGTTAACCCATTTTTAGATTATCAGGGAGATAGCGTTCTGGTCATCTCTACGCAGGTGTACGAGAATAGTCATCTTGGAATCGGATAATATCATCCTCTCCCAAGTATTCCCCGTTCTGGACTTCGATTAAGACAAGGGGAATAACACCGGGGTTTTCCAAGCGGTGAGACATACATTGAGGAACATAAGTGGACTGGTTGGAGAATAAAATTTCTTCACAATCCCCACAAACAACCCTAGCAGTTCCTGCCACAACAATCCAGTGTTCACTACGATGATGGTGCATTTGTAAACTCAGCCGATGACCGGGTTTGACTTCAATGCGCTTAATTTTATATCCTGGCCCTTCTTCGAGTGTCGTAAATGAACCCCAAGGTCTCAATTCTGTTGTGGCATTACATACAGTCGGGATATTCTCGATGGAGGGTTTAGAATTTTCAACACTTTCCTTGACTGCTACCATGATTCTGTTTCCTTATCAACGATTTGACGGAAGTTCGATTGCGGTTCAAACCTAGGGTGGTATGGGTGAACACTTGGATGAATCTCAACGTCCTCAAGAATACCCATCACAACCACCATAGCAAATGCACCCTGGCTGCTGTCACTATCATAATCGCCTTTAATCTAGCTCTGGTCAAATCTTTACAGAAACTTCGCAAAAGTTGATGGTTAAAGGTTGGCTGTTGACTGTTGACTGTTAGCTGACTATTGATGATTAATGACAATTCCTAAACCATTATGAACAGGTGCGGCGGTTGGGAAAGGACGGTCTAAATAGTATCCTCCTAAATAGAGACTGGTAGAACTTCCTCCGTCTAAATTTAAAGCGGTAACAGCTTCTAATTTTTGAAGAATTTGAGCAAGTTCGGATAAACTAGGGCCAGAACCAGTGGGACGGTTATGAACGGCTAGTATAAGTAAAGTATTATTAGCGGTAATTGCAATTGCGCTGCGGATGGCTTTTTGCTGTTGAAAGGCAGGATTAAATCGTTCTAAGGCTGCATCTAAAACAATTTGACGATTTTGAATTAATAACGGCCCTGCACCTAAAATATTAGGATAATGTTGAAAGTCTGAGGGGTCAGTTTGACTTTGTAATTGTAAATTAGTTCCGATGGGTAATAGATTTAATAAATCAGGACGACTTCGGACAACTAATAAATAACCCTGAACTGGAATAGGAATAGCAGGTGATCCCGATTTGGGGGAATCAATATGACGAGTAATTTGGTTATTTTCAACAACAATAATTTTTTCTTGATTGTTAATCGGAGTATAACTGTTTCCCCAATCGGAAGTATAACGAGAAATTCCAGCTTCTACATAACCGCTATTGAGATATTGTAGGGGTAAAGTTTGACCCGAATCTGTTGTTATAGTTTCTCTTAAGATTAAACGATTCATAATGATCGGTTTATCTTGTCCCCAAGCCATAGCACCTCGATTTAATATCGGACTTGATAACCAGTTATTATTGAACCGAATCGCACCTAAAGGGTATTGATTATTGCGATTAAAAAATCCTCCGTTAATGGCTGCTAAAACGTCTGCTTTTTGAGCTATAGCTAATAAGGGTGAAGTGCCTTGCCGAGAATTAGTATTACTTAAAATAGGAATTAAACTGGTGTTGGGTTGATTTAAGTCAACTTCTAACCAATACACCGGAAATCGCTCAACTGATGATTCTGGAGTCTTGAAAATTCGATTGAGTAAAGAGCCTAAAGAACTCTCTGTTTTAGGGATTTCAATATACTCCTGTCTCCACCTAATCCCCGGTTGCCATAGAATATTTTTAGACTGTAAAAAATCGGGTTTAGGTTCTATAATTAAACGATAGGGAGAGTCTAAGCTTGTTACAACAGGTCGCCAACCTGGAGGAACACTAAATTGCAGACGAGTTTGGGAATTTTGGGATTGTAATTTTATATTAGAAGTGTTATTATATAAGAGTTGAGGATTAGCCTTAGCCTCTAAAATTAAACTCCAATCTTGTAAAGTTGGGGGAGCAGTTTGAGCAGGTTTAGGTTGATTTTGAATCGTGGGATCATCGGTTAGAGTAGGCGGTGAAGGTTGAGGAGAAGGAGAAGGCGATCGCTTTTGAATATCTGGAATAGGCTGTTGCCAGAATGTCGGTTTATCGAGTTCAATAATAATTTTTTGAGGTATAAAGTTAGAGAGTTTTGGAGATGATTCTGTTTCTAAAGATAAAGGTTCAAAACTGATAGATTGGATAGTAGAGGGTGGGGTTGTAATTTTTAAAGCTGTTCCATCCAGTTGAATTTTCCATTGAGAAGTTTGAGGAAGATTTGATAAATCTAAATAGCGATAGGGACGAATATATTGAGTTGATAAAATGACAGAATCAGAAAACCATTGAATCGGTTGTTGAAAACTATTATTAGTATCGAGTAGATGAATCCCCATATTCTGCATTAATCCAATATCACTAATTTGTACAGAATTCATTGAGTTTCTGTTAGTCGATTCAATTCTCCAAGGAATATTAATTAAATGGTTATTCAGTTCAATAATATTCCCAGATTGTGAAGCATCGTTTGTTTTGGGTACAGCTATAGTGTTAATGGGGAAGGCACTAAACCCGATTATACTTAACAATAAAATTAGATTTTTTTGAGGTTGATTTAGATTAAAATTAAGCATATTTTGACAAAAATACAAACGAAAAACCTATTGTCAGTCTTCGCTACGCTCAGAATCTCTGACTATCTTCGAGGTTAGCAATAGATGCTTCACTTCGTTTGTGCTTCGGTGCTGCGTTTACCTAAACTCGATAAAATCAAGACATGGTTGACACTCTCACCTTACATCGCTTCGCGATGTAAGGTGAGATTCTTTGTTCAACGAATCGACTTGCCCTAACAGGATTGCTCCCGTTAAAGTAGAGGTCAATTCTCCCAAAGCGTTTATCGGCTCTAAACCGAAAGTTCCCGTATGTCCTGCGGTACTTAATCCCATTCTTAAAATGTTTTTTGCCGCGTTTTCATCCCGCTCTAACTGACATCCACAACCACAAAAATGGGTTCTTGTTGATAGGGATTTTTTCACAGTTTTTCCACAGCTTGAACAATTCTGAGAGGTATATTGAGGAGGAACAGCAATCGTTATCTTGCCATATTTTCTACCAAAATATTCCAACCAAATTCGGAATTGATACCAAGCTGCATCACTAATTGATTTAGCTAGACAATGATTTTTGACTAAGTTCTTAATCTTTAAATCTATGCGCTTCGCGCAGGCTACGCCAACGTAGGCGACCAAATCGTTAGATTGGATGACGGAGTATGCAACACGCTTGCTAAACTCTTTTCGTTGCCGACTGATTTTTAGATGAGCCTTAGATAATCGCTGTCTGGCTTTTTTGCGGTTATTAGACCCTTTCTGTTTACGGGAAAGTTGTCTCTGTAACCGCTTAATTTTCTTCTCTCCTTTTCTTAAGAATTTGGGGTGATCTACTTTATTACCTTGGTCATCAGTGTAAAAAGCAGATAACCCTACATCTAAACCGATTGTTTTGTTAGTCGGTTCAGTCTTGATTTGAACGTTAATTGAAATCAGAAATTGACAATAGTAACCATCTGCACGTCTAACTAATCTCACCCGTTTAATTTGTTCGGGTTGATAGAAATGCAGATCATAGCTTCCTACTAACCGTAACCGTCCAATCCCTTTCTTGTCAGTAAAGGTAATGGCTTTACGGGTTTCTAAATTCAATTGCCATCCGGTTGTTTTGTATTCAACCGAACGGCAATTTTTCTTGAATTTAGGGAAACCTTTTTTGCCGGGAACTTTCCGTTTACAATTGTCGTAGAATCGAGCGATAGCTGACCATGCTCTCTCGGCGCTAGATTGTCTCGCTTGAGAGTTTAGCTCGTTAGCGAATTTAAAGTCATGAGCTAATACACGACAATATTTGTTCAGATCGTACTTATTGACTCCTTTGTTATCCATCCAATATCTTAAACATTTGTTTTGGATGAATTGGGATGTACGAATGGCTTCATCTATTGCCTTGCGTTGTTGCAATGCGGCTCTAACTTTAAATTCTAAAACTAACATTTATACTACCTGAATCGACCTAAATCTTATCCTAGCGTAAGTTTTCTGTTTTGTGTCAACTTTTTCTATGTCGTGCTACGCTGGTTATATTGCTCGGTTTTTCATCCCACCGTTAACCTGACGGTGTAACTATAGTACCTTCAAACCGAGATCTTAGATAACACGAGAGTCAATTACAACCAACAACAGAATCAACAAAAACTTATGTCAGGGAATATGGGCTACCCCTATGGGGGTCAACGCTGGTTAGTTGAAGAAAGAGATGCTTGCGGGGTGGGTTTTATTGCCAACCCATCTGGGGGTGCAAGTCATTCTATAATTCAAAAAGCGTTACCAGCCTTAACTTGTTTAGAACATCGGGGGGGCTGTAGTGCAGACCAAGACTCCGGGGATGGTGCGGGAATGATGACCGCTATTCCTTGGGAATTGTTAGCGCCTTGGTTTACAGAACGAAATATTGATATTCTGCAAGAGCCGGAATGTAAATTTGGGGTGGGGATGGTGTTTTTACCCCAAGATAGTGATTTAGCAGCTAAAGCCCGTTCCATTATTGAAACTGACCTCCAACAAGAAGAATTAGTCGTAGTCGGTTGGCGAGAAGTTCCTGTAAAATCGGAAGTTTTGGGAGAACAAGCCAGAGAAAATCAACCCCGCATTGAACAAATTATTGTTTATTCGGGTAAGGGTTATACTGGGGATGATTTAGATCGACAATTGTTTTTAGCCCGTCGTTCCTCTGGAGTCGCCTTAGAAGCTCAGGGGTTAGTTTGGGGTGAGAATATTTATATTTGTTCTCTGTCTTGCCGTACCATTGTCTATAAAGGGATGGTGCGTTCAGCAATCTTAGGAGAATTTTATTTAGATTTAATTAACCCAGCTTATAAGAGCAATTTCGCCGTTTACCATCGACGCTTCAGTACGAATACGATGCCGCGCTGGCCCTTAGCTCAACCGATGCGACTGTTAGGGCATAATGGCGAAATTAATACCCTGTTGGGAAATATTAACTGGATGCGGGCTAGAGAAGGAGTTCTTTCTCATCCGGTTTGGGGCGAGCGCTTAAAAACTTTAATTCCCTTTGTCGATGCTAAAAATAGTGATTCGGCTAATTTAGATAATGTCATGGAGTTGCTGGTGAGAACCGGGCGCTGTCCGTTGGAAGCGCTGATGATTATGGTTCCCGAAGCGTATAAAAACCAGCCGAACCTGAAAGATTTGCCCGAAATTACCGATTTCTACGAATATTATAGCGGCATTCAAGAACCTTGGGATGGCCCTGCATTATTAGTGTTTAGTGATGGGAAACAAATTGGCGCCTGTTTAGACCGTAATGGGTTACGTCCGGCGCGCTATTGTATTACCAAAGATGGGGTGATTATGGTCGCCTCGGAAGCGGGGGTAGTGGATATCCCAGAAGAGGAGATTCAAGAAAAAGGCCGTTTAGGGCCAGGACAAATGATAGCGGTAGATTTAAGTACCCATGAAGTTCTCAAAAATTGGGAGATTAAACAACGGGTCGCCCATGAACACCCCTATCGAGACTGGTTACAACAATATCGTCACGACCTCGAACCCCAACCCTTTGCTGCGGAAAAACAATTAGAACCTAACGACCTCCTCCAACAGCAAACGGCTTTTGGTTATGGCGCGGAAGATTTAGATATCCAAATTGCGGATATGGCGAGTACCGGGAAGGAAGCAACCTTTTGTATGGGAGATGACATTCCCTTGGCGGTGCTATCTGATAAATCGCATTTGTTATATGACTACTTTAAGCAACGATTTGCTCAGGTAACAAACCCGCCTATTGACCCCTTACGGGAACGGATTGTCATGTCGTTGTGTATGCGGTTGGGGAAACGGGGGAATTTGTTAGACGCAAAACCTGAAGATGCTCGACTGTTTAAAATTGACTCTCCCCTGCTGAATGAGGCGGAATTAGAAGCTTTGCATCAGTCGGATTTTCCCACAATCACCCTCTCAACATTATATGGGTTAGAAGGTGGGCCAAATGGTTGTGCGATCGCCTTAACTCGACTGTGTGAAAAAGCCGCAGAAGCCGTTGATCAAGGGAAAGAGATCATTATTCTGTCCGATAAAGGATTAACCGCCGAACAAACCTATATTCCGCCGTTATTAGCGGTGGGGGCGGTTCACCACTATTTAATTAAAACTGGAAAACGCTTAAACGCTTCTATTGTGGTAGAAACAGCCCAATGCTGGAATACCCATCATTTCGCCTGTTTAGTGGGTTATGGGGCATCGGCGATTTGTCCTTATATGGCTTGGGAAACGGTACGCCATTGGTGGTCTACTCCCCTAATTCAGAGCAATATGGAAAGTGGGAAAATTCCTGCCATCACCATCGAACAAGCTCAGAAAAACTATCGTAAGGCGGTAGAAGATGGACTGCTCAAAATCCTATCCAAAATGGGAATCTCGCTGCTGTCGTCCTATCAAGGGGCACAAATCTTTGAAGCCATCGGTATTGGAGAAGATTTACTAGACGTTGGGTTCCGAGGTACGGTGTCGCGTGTGGGTGGGTTAACGATTTCTGAGTTAAGCCAAGAGGTGTATCAATTCCACGCCAAAGCCTTCCCCCTAGAAGCCAAAAAATTAGAAAACTTTGGGTTTGTCAATGCCATGAAGCGGGGTGAATATCACTTAAATAACCCTGAAATGACGAAATTGCTCCATAAAGCCATTCGTTCTACAGAGGGAGATGGATTTGATTTATATGAAATCTATCGTCAATTCATGGAAAACCGCCCGGTGACGGCGTTACGGGATTTGTTAGACTTTAATAGCGATCGCAATTCAATTCCTTTAGATGAGGTTGAACCCGTTGAAGACATTGTTAAACGCTTCTGTACCGGGGGGATGTCCTTGGGGGCTTTATCTCCAGAAGCCCATGAAGTGTTAGCCATCGCCATGAACCGCTTAGGGGGTAAATCTAACTCTGGGGAAGGTGGAGAAGACCCCGCCCGCTTTAAGATTTTTAATGATGTCGATGAAAATGGAATTTCCTTGAGTCGTCCTTATTTAAAAGGATTGCAAAATGGAGACAGCGCCAGTTCTGCCATTAAGCAAGTCGCATCGGGACGGTTTGGGGTGACACCAGAATATTTAATGAGTGCCCAGTCCATTGAGATTAAAATTGCTCAAGGGGCAAAACCCGGAGAAGGGGGACAATTACCCGGTCAAAAAGTCAGCCCTTATATTGCCATGTTGCGGCGCTCTAAACCCGGAGTGACATTAATTTCCCCTCCGCCTCACCATGATATTTATTCCATTGAAGACTTAGCCCAATTAATCTTTGATTTGCACCAAATTAACCCGAAAGCGACGGTTTCAGTAAAATTAGTCGCAGAAGTCGGAATTGGAACCATTGCAGCCGGGGTTGCTAAAGCGAACGCAGATTATATTCAAATTTCCGGTCACGATGGCGGGACGGGTGCGTCTCCCTTGTCTTCTATTAAACACGCGGGGGGCCCTTGGGAATTAGGGTTAACAGAAGTCCATCGGGTGTTAATGGGAAATAAACTCCGCGACCGGGTACGTTTGCGCGTTGATGGCGGTTTCAAAACCGGATGGGATGTGGTGATGGGAGCGTTAATGGGGGCTGAAGAGTTCGGCTTTGGAACCATTGCGATGATAGCGGAAGGCTGTGTAATGGCCCGTATTTGCCATACGAATAAATGTCCGGTGGGGGTGACATCTCAACAGGAACGTCTGCGAGAACGGTTCCCAGGAACTCCGGGTCATGTCGTTAACTTCTTCTATTTTATTGCTGAGGAAGTGCGCCATATTTTAGCGGCGTTGGGATATCGCAAATTAGTGGATTTAGTCGGACGGTCTGACTTGTTGAAACGTCGGGATAACGTCAATGTTGCCAAAACTCAACACCTGAATTTAGAGGTATTAACTCAACCTCCCGTCAGCAGCGATCGCAACTGGTTAAACCATGAACCAATCCATAGTAACGGCCCGGTTTTGGATGATGTGTTATTAGAAGATGTGGAAATTGCCACCGCCATTCAAAATCAAGGGACGGTGACAAAAACCGTGCGCTTGGTGAATACTGACCGGACAGTAGGAACCCGCATTGCAGGTAAAATTGCCTCGCTGTATGGCGATAAAGGCTTTGCAGGACAAATTAACCTTAATTTCACAGGTTCGGCGGGTCAAAGTTTTGGAGCGTTCAATTTACCCGGAATGAAGTTAACTTTAACCGGGGAAGCCAATGATTATGTCGGGAAGGGAATGCACGGGGGAGAGATTATTATTAAACCTCCGGTGGCTGTCACTTATAACCCCTCTGAGAATGTGATTATCGGGAATACCTGTTTATATGGGGCGACAGGTGGAACGTTATACGCCTACGGAAAAGCCGGAGAACGGTTTGCGGTGCGGAACTCCTTGGGTAAGGCTGTAATTGAAGGTGCTGGCGACCACTGTTGTGAATATATGACAGGCGGTGTGGTTGTGGTACTCGGTAAAGTCGGCCGGAATGTGGGTGCTGGACAAACGGGCGGCTTAGGCTATTTCCTCGATGAAGATGGGGAGTTTCCTGAAATGGTGAACCCGGAAATTGTCAAGATTCAACGGGTGAGTACGCCGATGGGTGAACAGCAGTTAAAAGAGTTGATTGAACAGCACGCGGAACGCACGGGAAGCGAGAAGGCTAAAACAATTCTGGCGAACTGGTCGGAGTATTTACCGAAGTTCTGGCAGGTTGTTCCTCCTTCGGAAAAAGATAGTCCTGAAGCGTCGGTCGCGGAATTGGCGGTTGCGATTTAGGAACCTGGTGCGTGCGCTGCGCTTACACACCCTACGGTTTAACTATCACTGTAGGGTGCGTAAGCCTAAGCGCACGCACCATCCCTATAATTGTCACTTAAAGGAAAACCTGGATTTTTCATAGGTTCAAAGAACGTAACTTCGTTCAAATCCCCAAAGTGATAATCATAGGGATAACAGAAGTTTGGCTGTTCAATTTAACCAATTTAACCAGTATAGCCAGTCTTTAAATTCGTCATATATATTATCCTCAAATTCTTTAGTAGTTAAATAATCATAATTCTTGCTTAATATACACTTCCAGTAAGAAAGGGGAGCTTCTTTGCAGAAATTCTCTATATGCTCTTTATGCTTATTTTCCCTAATGTCTATTAATGTAGATTCGCTTTGAGCAATATTAAATGTACATGAGACTGAAAACTCTAGTTGATTAATACATATAGCATCTAGTGTATCAGTATCTTCCTTTTGATAACATAAGCAATACTCTGGGCTGATAGGAAAATAAATTCCTTCTGCTGTTGGAGAGCATAATACAGGAGCATCCGAGATAATAAAATTTACACCTTCATTAGCTTCTATCAGTTTTAATCTAAGATTGTAAATGATATTAGATAGATTGTTCATAAAGTCTGTGTCCAATAAATTCAAGCCTTGAATTTGCTTTCCTTCGCTTTCATCTGAAGACATGGATGTAGCGGTTTGTCTAGCAGCAGGTGTCCTAAACAATTGATATACAACATACTTTGCAAGGCTTTTTTTATCATCATTAGTCAAGACATCAACACTGTGGCTATCCAGTAAATTCTTGATTATTGGAGCTATTTTATCATCAAGTTTAGTAAAAGCCTTTTGGTCATAATTAAGTTTTCGACTTATATTTTTATCTTTATCTGATACAACAGTAAAAGAATAGAAACCTTTTTGGGCACACAGGCGCTTAATACTTGTACCCTTAATATGCCCATTCTTATCTTTCCTCAAACAAAATAAAGGTGAACCCTCTCTCTTAAAATTTTTAAGAATTGAGCGAGGAACATAATGTTGATTATAGTTTTCATCATTCATCAAAGCTAAAACTTTTTCTTGATCTTCTGATTTTGATTTTTGCATTTTATTGAGTAGTAATTGTTCATTCATTTTGCTCTCTCCATTAAATCCTATTCAAAGTTTTTGCTGCTATGAAGTGTTAGCCTGTGCTGTTAGTCTCCTCTGATTTCCACTAACGTCTCCCCAGTTTCCAAAAGTTCTAATGCTCTAGGTAATGTTCCGCTTAAAATCTCGCGCAGCCTAGCATTAGAGGTATTACCACAAGTCAACCAAATAATTTGTGGCGGTGAACCCAATCGATCAACTAAATCAACAAAATCACTATCTTTAGTCATCATAATAACGCCTTGTGCTTTTGCGGCTTCAAAGATTTCAGGATCTTCAGCATCTCTAAGTCCAACATCTCGCAATGCTACTGCTGTCACTCCAAATGTGTTAGTAATCCAGATTGCTATTGCAGGAGATAGGTGTGCATCTACCCAGATTGTCATGCTACTAATACCGGGTGATTAAGTTTCCGCGAGGCATACAAAAGAGATGCTTTCAAATCATCTGCTTCGAGATCAGGCATTTCTTCCAATATATCTTCAGCAGTTAGTCCAGCCGCAAACAAGTCTAACACATCTGACACCCGAATTCTCATCCCTCGAATACAGGGACGACCACCACATTGCCTGGGATTAATTGTGATTCTTTCCAGCAGGGTTGACATTCAAAACGGCTCCATAATCGCTTTCCTCTAGTATGCACTTTTGTTTGCCGTTTAAATAAGAAAACAATTGTATTGCCATATAATCTTAGCATTAAATCAGATAAAAATTGATAATGATTGAATCAGATATCCTCGAAAAACTGCAAGGAACATCAATCGAAGAGCGTATCCTAATCATTGAAGCCATTTTACAAACGGTCAAAAATGATATGCGCTCAACTTCCTTACCACAGCTTACCTCTGAACATCCCCTGCGAGGAAAAGTCATTCGCTATGAACATCCCTACGAACCCGTAGCCGGAGAAGACTGGGATGCACTAACATGATCATCCTAGACACTCATATCTGGATTTGGTGGGTTGATGATCATCCTAAACTCTCACCCCAAAACCGCGACATCATTCAAGCACATCAAACAAGTGGTATAGGAATCAGTATCATTTCTTGCTGGGAAATTGCCAAATTAGTCGAAAAAAATAGACTAACTTTTGAGTGTTCTATAGAAGAATGGCTCGAACTCGCCCTAAAATACCCCGGTATTCAATTGCTACCATTAAACCTGCCAATTATCTTAGAATCTACTCGACTTTCTGGATTTCATGCAGATCCCGCCGATCAAATTATCGTCGCAACGGCTAAGATTAACGGCTTATCATTAATTACTCAGGATGAAAAAATATTAATTTATTTTAAAAACAAAACACCATGATCAACGTCTCGGTTACACCTATCGGCGATCGCAAATACCCCAAGAAACCGGGTTTCTAATTAAAATTAATTGCAACCCATCAAGATATCTATAGAAACCCGGTTTCTGAAAGCGATCGCAAATACTCCAAGAAACCGGGTTTCTAATTAAGTTAATTGCAACCCATCAAGATATCTACAGAAACCCGGTTTCTGAATGCGATCGCAAATACCCCTAGAAACCGGGTTTCTAATTAAGTTAATTGCAACTCATCAAGATATCTATAGAAACCCGGTTTCTGAAAGCGATCGCAAATATCCCTAGAAACCGGGTTTCTAATTGAGATTAATTGCAACCCATCAAGATATCTTGAGAAACCCGGTTTCTGCTACTCCAACCTAACCCTATCGTGCCTCCCACAATTTAATCGTGTTGTCAGAACTTCCACTGGCTAACGTCCGACCATCGGGACTGAAGGCTACAGACCTGACATAATCTGAATGTCCGGCGAGAGTCGCAATTTCCCGTTGACTTGTCACATCCCACAATTTAATCGTCTTGTCATGACTCCCACTGGCTAACGTCCGACCATCAGGACTGAAGGCTACAGACCTGACATAATCTGAATGTCCGGTGAGAGTGGCAATTTGCCGTTGGCTCTGCACATCCCACAATTTAATTGTCTTGTCAGCACCCCCACTGGCTAACGTCCGACCATCGGCACTGAACGCTACAGACCAGGCAGAATCTGAATGTCCGGTGAGAGTGGCAATTTCCCGTTGGCTCTGCACATCCCACAATTTAATTTTGTTGACCCAACTTGCACTGGCTAACGTCCGACCATCGGGACTGAAGGCTACAGACGAGACAAAATCTGAATCTCCGGTGAGAGTGGCAATTTCTCGTTGACTCGGCACATCCCACAATTTAATCCTGTTGTCACTGTCACTGTTTGGCGGGGAAGAATCACTCCCACTGGCTAATGTCCGACCATCGGCACTGAAAGCTACAGATGCGATTGATGAATCGTCACCAATAGTGAATTGACTAATACTTTCCATCTTAAGAGAATTGTCATCATCTAAATCTTTGGTGAGAGTGGCAATTTCCTGTTGACTTTGCACATCCCACAATTTCATCGTCTTGTGACCACCCCCACTGGCTAACGTCCGACCATCAGGACTGAAGGCTACAGACTTGACATAACTTGAATGTCCGGTGAGAGTGGCAATTTGCCGTTGGCTCTGCACATCCCACAATTTTATCGTGGTGTCATTACTCCCACTGGCTAACGTTCGACCATCGGGACTGAAAGCTACAGAGTAGACAGTATCTGAATGTCCGGTGAGAGTGGCAACCAGGGTGGGGTTTTGCCAGGATACTTGGGGTGAGGGGGTGGGTGCGGCAACCCTTAACGGAGTTGGGGACGTTATAGAATTGCTAATGGAATTTTCTGTTGGTGTGGGAGTTAATGGGGCGATGGGTGAGGAATTTTGATTAGAAGTATTTTTATTAGTAAATATTCCATATCCGACTAACAACAATATCCCAACCGATAAACCCACCCAGAAGTTATGATTATTTTGGGCTGGAGGGGGTGGTGTGGGGTTAGGTATAGCTCTTACCGTTGGGGTTGGTGTAGGTCGTAAATCTTGCAATACTTTATGAGCAGAAGAATAGCGGTATTGAATCTGCTCCTGCAATAATTTATTGAGAACTTTCTTTAATTCTGGACTCAAAGGTTGTGATACATATTGTTGCCAACGGGTTATCCAACTGTAACCATATTTTGTAAATAGCTGAAACGGCTCAACTTTTGATAATAAACAAAAACAAGTCGCCCCTAAACTATATAAATCACTGGCGGGGTATGCTTCTCCGTTTTGTAATTGTTCTGGTGCTGCATAACCAAACGTCCCAACACGGGTTCCCACTTGCGTATGTACCACCGTTGCAGCTAAATCTTTCGCTACGCCAAAATCAATTAACACATATTCCCCATTCCGACGACGCATAATATTATCCGGTTTGAGGTCACGGTGAATCACCTTGTTTTGATGAATAAACGTCAGCACAGGTAACAAACTTTCTAACAGTTGTTTGACTTGCGCTTCTGTCCAAACCCCTTGTTGAGCTAAGATAGTATTTAAGGTTTCTCCTTCAATATATTCTTGAGCTAAATACAGTTGATTATTTTCTGAGAAATAGGCTACTAACCTCGGAATTTGCTGATGATCTCCCAGTTGTTCCAGTTTTTCTGCTTCTCGTTCAAATAATTCTAAGACTTTTTGTAGTCCTGCTGTTCCTTGATTATTAACAACTAACTGTTTCACCACACATTTCTTATTCAGTTTTTTCGTATCTTCCGCTAAATAGGTGCGACCAAACCCCCCTTGACCCAAAAATTTGATCATGCGAAACCGTCTGTCCAGCAAGTCGGGGATATGGACACCGCAAGCTTTACAGTAAATTGTACCATCTGGGTTATCTGGGTTGGGACATTGGGGGTTAATGCAACATTTCATTATCGTAGAGGGATAAAATTGTACTGGGATTTTCTTTAATTCTATACAAACCCTACAATTAATTTTAACGGATTTATATAATAATGACAAAAAAATTAGCCAAAAAATAGCTATTCCTGTCATTCTGAGCACAGCGAAGAATCTTTACTATCTCTCAAAACTCCACAGAGATACTTCGTTTCACTCAGTATGACATTAATTAATTATTATTCCTGTTATTCTGAGCTACTGAGTTTAACCAGCAAAAAAAATAACTTTTATTTCTGTGACTCGATGTAAGGGTTTAGTTACCTTTTCTGTAGTAATAAATTCATCAGCATTGACTGAAATAGCAGCAGCAATTTGTAAAGCATCCAAAGCATTTAATCCATATTTTGCTGCTAATTGTTCTGCTAAATTGACAATGGTATCTAAATCATTAGCCAAAATAGTACAACTAGCAAAAAAAGTTTCATAGAAATTAACTTCATCTTGCTGTTGATGATATTTAGCTTTAGTTAAAATTTCTAATCTGACAAAAAAGCTAGAACAAAATTGTCGATCTTTACTATCTAAAATTGAGGTAGCTTTTAAAGATACTATATCAGTCCCCCTAGCAGCAGCAATTAAAACTCCAGAATCTAAATAAGTTAGAATAATTGTCATTTATTTTTACTTCTAATCTCATCTAACTCAGCTTCTATATCATCCAAATCTAATAATTTAATATTTGGATCTTTAATTATTTTTTGTCTAATTTCCCAAAGCTTTTTACCTAATTCTGTCTGGGGTTGGTAAACAATTTCAGTCGTTTCAGATAATTTTTCTTCTGGCTTTTCTGGGTTAATAGCATCTATAAAAGCTAAAACTTTTTCTTGATCTTCTAATTTTAATTTGTGCCATTTATTGAGTAGTAATTGTTCATTCATTTTGTTTTATCCATATAGTAACGCTTTGTGTTTTTACAACTTCAAAGATTTCAGGATCTTCAGCATCGCTGAGTCTAAGATCACATTGCAGGAAACAGGAGAAACAGGCAGGATGCCTGTTCCACTGTTGAATTAATTTTCATTAGTTAAATTAGAGTTTATTAGCTGTTGAAATTCCTCCAATGAATTAACACTGATTGTTTGTAGATGGAGTTGCTTTAATACGGTCATATCATCAATTTGCTTGAGGCTTTGAATTAAGCTTTCGGGTAAAGTTCCAAAGCGAATTTCGAGTAAATCAAAAATGTTTTGTTGAGAATTTTCTTTAGCTCCTCTTGCTAAAGCACGTCTTTCAATATTAGTTAATAAAGGCATTTTCCTCTCCTCCTGATATTGGGTTAATTTTTCCTCAAAACTGAATTGTAATGCTTGCGGTAAAGCCATCATTAAATCGATAACTTTATATAAATCAGCAATTTCTTGGCGATTATAACCTTTTTCGTAAAGTAATCGGGTTAAATTCCATTTCCATTGCTCCCTTTCGGTTAAATTGCTAGTGGTAGCTTTAGTTTTTAAGTGTGCCATTACTACTATAGCAAAAAGATTGTGGCTTTGGGCTAAGTCTTCCCATTGATAATCTAAGAGTTTGACAATGCTAAATTTAATTTTAACTTGACTATCCCCTAAACCATATTGATAGGAATTCGGTCGCCAAGATTGACTTTCATCTCCCAGGATGGCTAAACTGATCACAGGTTTATGATACAGGTCAAACGCTCGATAGTTATAGATAAACATTCTTTGGGAAAATTCTTGATCATATTGACTTTGGACTTCAACATGAATCAAAATCCAAATTTCTTGCTCATCTAATAGCCAAACTTGAAATAATTTATCAGCGTAACGTTTTTCGGTTTCCGCAGAGGCGGTAATTTGTTCTAGTTCTTTATCGAGAGAAATTGGAGGTTTATTCCAATCAATATGTTGATGAATTTCGGGATAAAAAAATGTAAGGAATGACTCGAAATAGTCTCCTATTACTTCTTTCCAGGTTTCATCATAATTAGCCGTGATTTCAGTCATAATTACTAATTCTATTATTTAGATTTAAACCTTCCCTTTAGCCACTAGCATGAATTCCTCTTTCTTTTAACTTCTGCATGAAAAATTCTTCTAAGGTTAATCGAGATAAATTGAAACTCAATAGTTGAGCATTCATGTCTTTTAATACAACTAAAAACGCTTTTGGATCACCTTGTAACATTCCCTGAGAATATTCAGGACTTACGCAGCTACTCCACATATAATGTATTAGTGCGTTAAACTGCCACTAACACACCCTACTGATAGAGGCATTGCGTAAGTCCTGATATTGACGTATTTGTTTTAGAAGTGGGTTTTGCTGCGGGTTAAGGTGTAGGAGGTGTTTGAATAAATTCAGCCGTAGCAATTAACCCTTGTCCGTTACTATCATTAAAAACAATTTCATTTAAGGACGAATCAGGTTGTAAATCAGTAATGGAGTTTCCATTATGCTGATAGAGGGTTGTGACTCCAGCAAACAAAGGATGATTGGGTTTACTCACAGGAATATTACCACTAATTCCGTTGTAAGTTCCCTGATATTTGAGTCCAAAAGCAGCTAGGAACGTATTCCAATTGTTGGCTTCTGCTTGTGAACCGCCTTGACCTGTACCTGCACAGAGGTAAACCTTTCCTCCATTCTGAACGTATTCAATTAAGACCTGGTTATCGATCAGATCACCGCCGATAAAAATCCCGTCATATTCTTGAAGAGTTGCTAAGTTAACACTAATATTCATTCCCTTAGTCCAAGTATGACCTGCATTGGTCATTACTGTTGCTAGAGAGGCTCCAGTTAACCCGAAATTGTTGGAAAGAACATGGAATTTCCCGTTCTGATTACCTACAAAGTAATTGGCAATATTGAGAGCAAATTGAGTTCCATCAGGAGCAACATTGAGTCCGTGATCACTTAATGTCCATTCGTCTGCATTAATCACTATTTTACCGACAGTAGACAAAGCAGGTGTATAAGTTCCAGTGATGCTATGTATGCGAAGACCTGTAGGGCCATTAGAGTTATTCACTTTAAATTCGATGGTATTTTCGCCAACGACAAATCCAGTCGAAATCGTGAATTGACTAACCGTTGTCCAAGACCCTAAAGGAGTAGGATTACCAGCAGAAACCCCATTGATGAGAATATCTGTAACGTTGTCGTCGGCTGAAAGTTCACCAACAATTAAAGCTTCAGAAAAAATGGGTAGAGTAAAGGTTGTTTTATAGATATATTCTCCAACTGGCCCCTGAGCAGAAGGACGATTGGGGCCAATCCATCGGGAAGTTGCGGTATTAGCAACCCAATTGTTTGCTAAAGAATTATCAGGACTGGTAACGGCGGGTGTTACTGTACCAACCGGAAAACTTTCTAGTTGATAGTGAGGGTCTGGAAGGCTATCACCCAACCGATTTCGATCCGGATCAATTCCTGTGTTATAAAGGTCTGTAATTTGTTGTTGATTGTTCATACTGGGTTTCCTCGATTTGAAACGCTAAGTTTCTTCTTTTCGGTTTCTGATTTTACCACGAGAAACGATTTTTTAGTCCTTAATTACTAGCATTGATAGAAAAATGTAAAGAAAGTAAAACCTCACGGGATGGCAACGCCGTTAAAAGACAGATAAAATCAAGAACATAGTTTAAATATCGCTTCAATTCCACTTCGGCACTTGAAATTTATTTGTATTAAAAAATACTTCTTTCTCCTTCTATCATTCACAATTAAAGCCCCAACTCTTTACAAATAGGAATTTCGATAATAAACTCTGATCCTTCTCCTAACTGAGAATGACATAATAATCGCCCTTTATGACTATCTTCAATAATCTTCCGACTAATAGATAATCCCAGCCCTGTTCCTTTTCCGACAGGCTTTGTTGTAAATAAATAATCAAAGGCAAATTTTCGAGTCTCCTCCGACATTCCGGTTCCATTATCCTTAATTGAAATTGCAACAGCACGACTATTAGAAACTAAATAAGTCGAAATTATAATTTGATTGGGACGTTGCAGTAACTCTTGATAGGATTTAGATTGACTCGATTCATTTAAAGCATCAATTGCATTATTAATTAAATTCATAAACACTTGATTTAATTGTCCTGGATAACATTCAACCATCGGCATTTGTCCATATTTTTTAATAATTTTAATATCCGGGCGATAATCTGTGGCTTGTAATAAATGTTTCAAGATTAATAGGGTACTTTCTAAACCTTCATGAATATTAAAAGCAACTTGAACCTTGGTATCGCTACGCGAAAAAGTGCGTAAACTGGTACTAATATTAGAAATTCGATCTGTGCCTAATTTCATCGAAGAAATCAGTTTCGGAAGATCCTCAATTAAATAATCTAAATCAATAGAATCAGCATGATCAATTAAAGACTGATCCGGTTTAGGATAGTAGGTTTGATAGAGTCTTAAATGATTAATTAAATCATTAATATAAATACTCGCATGATTCAAATTTCCTGCAATAAAGTTAATCGGATTATTAATTTCATGAGCTACACCTGCGATCAAATGTCCTAAAGTTGACATTTTTTCACTTTGTACCAGTTGCATCTGGGATTGTTTTAAATCTTCTAATGCTTGAGATAATTCAGCCGTTCGTTCTAAAACTCGTTGTTCTAATTCTTGATTTTTTTCTAATAATTGTTGCGTCAGAGAGCTAATTTTTAAATGAATTTTAATTCGAGCAATGACTTCTTCAGCTTGAAACGGTTTAGTAATATAATCTACAGCCCCAATGGATAAGCCATGAACTTTTTCCAACTTATCCGCTACGGCGGTCATAAAAATGATCGGAATATCATAGGTTTGGGGATTATTTTTCAAGTGTTGACAGGTTTCAAAACCATCAACCCCCGGCATCATTACATCTAATAAAATTAAATCAGGCTGCTCAATCTCTGCTATTTCAATCGCTTGATGACTATGGGTTGCAATTAAAATTTTCCAGCCACAATTATCGATAAAACCCGACAATAAATTAAGGTTTGTTGGGCTATCATCAACAATTAATATAGTCGTTTCTCTAAATGAGTTGGAGTTCATATCGAGTGGAATCTATGTTTTATGGATCAATCAGAATTGTTCCAACAGAAAGATAATTTTTATCTCAACTCAACCCTAGTATCAATGTTAACGACCGTTGATTTACGGATAGATTTTGACGATTTCCCACAAGGAAGACAAAAGGCACAATACTCCTCTATTAAAGATTTCCCTAGATTTTAGGGGGTTAAACTCATTTTATCAAAAAATGGGATCAGGAAGTGACCCTAGCCAAAAGTGAAAGTTTGGCAGTGGATGAATTGCAACCCTTAAAAATACATTTCACAAAATCTCTTTTAAGCTATCAGCACTTCTAAATTTGTTCTATCGGAAAAGAATCCGATATTCCGAAACCTCTTCCATATTAACAAATTGCCAGAAATTATAGGAATTCTAGTTCCCAATAATATTTTAAAATATTGGGAGGATGTCAAGCGGAGCCGTCACTATTTGACGTGATACTTATCACAAAAAATAGAAAATTAGCCGAAAAAAATACCCCATGATCAGCTGTTTGTCACGGGGGAATCACTAAAATCTACTTCAAAGGCACTACTGTAATTTCAGAATTTGAGCCGTCAGACCCAGACTTTCTTCATAGAGAACATCCCGTCCCCAACGTTGTAACTGTTGCGCCATCAGAGATTCGGCTTTTTGATCCGTTGCGGCAATTACCTGTTCCGTCCGACAAGATTGGGCACTTCCTCCGGCTTCCATCCGCATACATCCGGTGGTTTCTGAACATAAAATCGTGCAGCAGTTCGCGTTAGGATTTCCCGACGTTAACCGTAACCCCACTAAATCCCCTGGAATTTCACCATAATCCGCCGTCGGAATAGCTGCGAGTTCTGCCAGAATTTCTTTATCATTGGGCCCCATAAACCGGATATGTTTGAGCTCGTAATCTCCGCCTTGATCGACAAAGGAAAGGGGTTTCCATTCTAAACGACTCGCAAACCATCCTAAAAACATTAAAGCTTGGGCGGCGTTGCCTTTTTCATAGTCAAGGGTGATATTATCGATTTCAACTAAGGAAGTTCGACGTTCAGGAGGATCAAAAGCTGAGGCGGTTAATTCTTGCCAAGGGGAAAGTCGATGCCAATTTAAGTCTGCAATATAGGTTTCCTCTTCAATTAAATCCTGCATTTTTAATAATTCCGATTCAGGATCGCTAAAATAAGAGGAATCCACAATCACACAATTAGAACAACTGGATAATTGTTTAAACAATTCTTGTTCAGGATTGGGTGTTGCTTTCCACCAAACAAATTTGGGCAAATCGGGAATCATTAACGATGAAACGATATTTCCTACCCGTTCTAAAGCGGCTTTTGTGCCTCGCAGGGTGATATATTCACAACACACTAACCCTTCTTCGTGTTTTTTCTGAATCGGGCAATAGGCAGAGACTTGAGCCGTTACTCCCGTATCTTCTCCCAAAGTAGGACAAAGGGTAATAATTCGACAAGGATTTTGGGCGGCGATGGTTTCACTAATACTAAATCCCCGTGCATCCAGATTACTAATCGTTTGTTTTGAAGCGGGAAGTTTAGCAAATTCCTCCCGTAATTTTGTTAAGGTATCGGGGTCAACTCGTCCCGTAATGGGTAAATCATACTGTTTTTGAGCTTCTTTAATGGCATCACGGGTGGCTGTGCCATGAATCCCATCAATACTACCTGCATAGAACCCTAATGTCCCTAACAATTGTTGAAATTCTTCGGGTTCATAAACTACCATGCTAAAGGTTGCCGCACGAGTCGCAATAGCGGTAGTTTTCCCATTTCCAATATTTTGACTCAGCCAAATACTGCTTAATTCAGCTTCAATTTGGCTTAAGGAAATATCCTTCGGTTTTTGTAACGCAACAAGGGGTGTATTCATAACAGTTATCAGTTATCAGTTATCAGTTATCAGTTATTAGTTATCAGTTATCAGTTAATAGTTATCAGTCAACAACTGCGAACTATTAACAGACGCGCCATGGCACGTCTCTACACTGATCACTGATTACAATCGACGCCAACGACGACCATCTCGGTTTAGGAGAAGTTCTGATTCTACAGGGCCCCAAGTGCCTGCTTCATAGAGGGGAATGGACTCAGCCGGAGCCGGAGCATCCCAGACTTCTAGGACAGGGGTGAGCACTTGCCAAGAGGCTTCGACTTCATCACCCCTAGTAAATAGGGTTTGATCGGCTAACATACAGTCAATCAATAAACGGGCATAGGCATCGGTATTCGGTTTACCAAAGGCGGTATCATAGCGAAAATCCATATCAACGGAACGAGTTCGCAGGGAGTTTCCAGGGGTTTTCACTTCAAAGCGCATGGAAATTCCTTCATTAGGTTGAATTCTCAACACTAAAACATTCGGGTTAGCCTGTTTTGCGGCGGACTGGAACATTAAATAGGGAACTTCTTTAAACTGAATGGCGATTTCTGTAACTTTTTTCGGCATTCGTTTTCCAGTTCGCAGATAGAACGGTACTCCTTTCCAGCGCCAGTTATCAATATAAAATTTTAACGCAGCATAGGTTGGGGTGGTGGAGTCGGGGGCTGCCCCATCTTCTGAGCGATACCCTGGAACCTGTTGGCCGTTCATCCAACCAGGGGTATATTGTCCGCGCACCGCAGAATATTCTAAATAATTAATATCAGCCAGATGGGTCGCTTGAACCACCTTAACTTTCTCGTTGCGAATACTATCCGCATCCAGGGAATTAGGGGGTTCCATTGCGGTTAGGGAAAATAACTGCATCAGGTGGTTTTGCACCATATCCCGCAGCGCCCCTGATGTTTCATAATAGCCCGCCCGTCCTTCTAAACCGACGGTTTCGGCAACGGTAATTTGGACGTGATCAACAAATTGACGGTTCCACAAAGGCTCAAAAATGGCATTGGCAAACCGAAATACCATTAAGTTTTGAACGGTTTCTTTCCCTAGATAATGGTCAATGCGATAGACTTGTTCTTCAGAACAAACTTGACGGACAACCCGGTTGAGCACCTGAGCCGAACCTAAATCTCGACCAAAGGGTTTTTCAATCACTAAACGCTGCTTTTTGGGGTCGGTGAGCATTCCGGCTCCCCCCAATTGTTGAATCGCTTCGGCGAAGAAACGCGGTGCGACAGATAAATAAAAGACTCGGTTGCCTCTGGTGCGGCGAAGTTCATCGAGTTCACTTAAAAAGGCTTTCAGTTTTTGATAACTTTCGGGTTCATCCATATTCCCCGAACAATAAAAAATACCTTGGGAAAAGTCTTCCCACAACGCTTGGGAGTATAAACCGCCGCCAAATTCTTCAATTCCTTCACGCAAATGTTCGCGGAAAAAGTCGTGGCTCCACTCCCGACGAGCTACCCCAACAATAGTTAATTCGGGGGGTAATTTGCGCTCTAATTTCATTTGATAGAGGGCAGGAACTAATTTTCGTTGGGTTAAATCTCCCGATGCACCAAAAATCACTAAAATCTGGGGTTCGGGAATTCGATCTTGTTGCAGTCCTACCCGCAGGGGATTTTCAATAAGTGTAACCATTGAGATTCCTTTTGCGATCAATCAATTAATAATCTTTATTCAGGACTAATCAGGATTAGGGATCATAGATTTGACCACAGAGAGCCTCTAATAGCAGTTTCCCGATTGATAGGGTTTGGCTTGGATTATAAATAATTTTTACAGATGATTGTCTTTTTCCCTTTAAAACTTTTGTTTAATTTAAGATTAGCTCCCTGAAAATGGAGAAGGACAACCCCCAAGAAACCTAGTTTTTGGCATCTTGTGGGATTGTCCTTTTTTATAGAAATCCTAACACAACTGATTGTGAGAATTTATCGGGCGACGGTCGCCAGTCGTTCTACTTTGTCTTGGAGAGAAGCCATCAAGGAATTAAAGGGTTGAATAAATTTATCAATCCCATCCGTTAGTAAGTCTTCCATGACTTGCTCTAAATTAATCTCAATATCGGGATCTTTGAGATTTTCAATCAAATGATAGGCATTGTCAACATTTGTTGTTACCCGGTTCGCCACATCACAATGATCAATACAAGCCTCAATAGTAGAGGGAGGTAAGGTATTAACGGTATCTGACCCGATTAATTCATCCACATACATAACATCGGGATAATTCGGATTTTTTGTACTGGTACTTGCCCACAGTAACCGTTGAACTTTTGCTCCTTTTTCTGCTAAGGCTTGCCAGCGATCAGTTTTAATGATTTTAAGATATTCTTGATACGCTATTTTAGCATTAGCGATCGCAACTTTTCCTTTAACCGCTTCTAATTTAGCCTTAACGTTGATATCGTTAATATTTCTAAGTTTGGCATCAATCATTTCATCAATTTTACTATCAATGCGACTTAAAAAGAAACTGGCAACGGAAGCAATTTTACTAATATCTTGACCTTGGGCGACACGGGCTTCTAATCCTTCAATATAAGCCCAAGCCGTATTAATATAGCTATCAACGGAAAATAACAAGGTAACATTGACATTAATTCCCTCACTAATCACCTGTTTAACCGCAGGTAAACCCGCCGCCGTCCCCGGAATTTTAATCATTAAATTTTCCCGTTCTATCGTTTTAGCATAGCGTCGGGCTTCCGTAATCGTTTTTTCTGTATCTAAGGCAATATTAGGGGGAACTTCAATACTAATAAACCCATCTAATCCTTGACTTTGTTCATACACCGGTTTAAAAATATCACAAGCTTTGCGAATATCATCAAAAATCAAGGATTCATAAATTTCTAATACCGATTTTCCGGCTTTAATGCCTTTTTCGATATCAGCATCATAAATGGCATTACCTTTAATCGCTTTTTCAAAAATAGCCGGATTTGAAGTTAAGCCTTGAATTCCTTGTTCTTCAATCATCCGTTTTAATTCCCCAGATTCTATTAAATCTCGGTTTAAATTATCCATCCAAATACTTTGACCGAGAGCTTCAATTTCTAAAAGGTGATTAACAGTCATAATAAAGTTCCTATCAGGGTGATCAACATCGATACCATCTCTATTTTAGGGCTGCAATATTAAAGTTAATAACCTCCCTTGGGGAGAGTTTTCTACTGATACCACCGACCTGATAAGTTCTATCTAAGTAAAAACGGCTTCCTCAATTACCCCCTAGCCACCACAATAATAAACACAAACAACGCAATCAATAAAAACCATAAAATTCCATTATTATCAACAGTTTCCTGTTTTTCCAATCTAAACACACAACCATTTTTTAAACAAACGGCTTGGTTTTCGGACGTTTTTCTGAACCCGTATAAAATTGTTAATGATTAAGTATTTCTGTAGGGGTGAGGCGCGCCTCACCCTTACCTTGGTTCAACGTTTTATCCGTTATTCTTGACTGATATCATTATCTTTAATAACTTATTCTAGCATAACTTAACGAATATAGGACATTAATTCTTTCTTATTAATCTTGTTCAACTCCTGGGGGAGTAAAGCGAATTTCGATGCGTCTTCTTGTTTCATCAGAAGTACGATTTTGCGACGAATATTGTCCTGAAGGCAAAAATAATTGTGCGGCTGAATAAGCTCTAAATTTTAACCCCTTTAAACGACCTTTTTCTTGAATAGCTTGGAGTTTTTTAACAACTGCTAAAGAACGCATTAATCCTAAATCAGCATTAGAACCTGGTTTGAGATTTTTAACAGGTTGGTTCCCCTGTGCAACTTGTTCTAAGATTTGATCTAAATTACTAGCGGGATTAAACGTTTCTTGACCATCAGTATGTCCAATTACATCCACCACATAACCTTGATAAACTTTAGAAAATTCCTCTAATTTTTCCACCACATTCCCTTCAATAAAAATTCGCAACCCTTCAGGTAAATCCGCTTTACCTGTCTCAAATTTTAAAGATCGCCCCTGAGCATCTCGATCAGAATCTTTAATCACAATAACTGGTGGAGCTTTTAATCGTTCAATTTCGTTTTTTAATGAACCAACTGTTATTGTTAAGTCTTTAATTTTCTGATCTTTCTCTTTTGAGTTAGAGGTTAATAACGATGATTTAACAATCGCTAACAATAAAAACAAGCTCATAATTAAAAAAGCATTAGACATTAAATCTGTAAATGCTTGCCAAACATTCAAATCTTCCGATGAATTTTGAAGTTGAGTCGGACGACGCATAATTTTAAACCTTTAATAATAATAATTAAAAAACTTACCAACTTGTACCCTAGAAACTGGGTAACTAATATAAAAACCTGAACTCAGGATCAATCTCCTGATCTAGCCGAGAATCTCCAGCATCAGTCCTAAATTTATTTACTTTCCCAAAATTTGGGTTTATTATTCTTAATTCCCGGATTACCGCTTTGTTCTTTTAAGAGTTTAAGTACCTGCGATAAATCGGATTTCATCTCAATAATATACTTCATATTAGGTTTAATTGCTGATTCCAATTTATCCGCTAAAACTTGTGAATAGGACTGACTACTATTTGATTGTTCTTTAATAAGCTTATTCATCATTTTACTTAAAGATTCTAGTTCAAAATTCACTGTATTTGTATAAGTATTCAGGGTTTTAACTAAGGTTTCTAATTGTTTACCAATGTCTTCTAAATGATTAGATTTATCAATCACTTGGTTTTGGATATTCTCTAACGTTTGAGAACTTAACTCCAAGCTTTTTCCTCCTTGTTGCAGTTGAGGAATAATTTCAACTAGGGATTGTTGATTGGTTTGATTTAACTCTAAAACCTGTAATGAACTTTGATTGAGTTCACTTAATTTTGTTTCCGTTTTCACTAACTGTTCCGTAAAGGTTTGAAGTTGAGTTAATATCGTTTCCAAAGATTGAACCGTTTGAAATAAACCGAATGCTGAGTCAGAAAAATTCTTTTGATTCTCTCCAAAATCAGTGGCAATTATTGATAATTGTTTAGGAAATTCACTTTGTTCAAAACCTTGAGCAACTTGTTCTAATTTCTCAGCCGTTGTTTTACTAACTTGTACGGCATTTGTAAAACCTTCTGTTGCGATCTGAAACTCTCTAGCTCCCCTTTCCAACGTTCCAGTAGCATTGGATAATTGACTATAGACTTTTAGAGCTAATTCACTCGCTTCTACATTCGCTTTTGTAATTTGATGAATATTATCTCTCATTGCAGATTCCACCGCCTCTCTAACAGTAATACCAAATCGATCTAAAAAATCCTTAAATTCACTCGACATTCCTTTAACAACTTTATCCAGTCGAGTTTGACCATTTAAGGATGAATAATAAATATTATCGAGGTAATGTTCTAAAGAAACCGTTAAACGATATTTCGCTAGGCTCGTATTCCATAAAAAGTTTAAAACAGTTAATAATGCACTAAAAAATAACCCAGCTAAACTGGTAATAAAAGCGATCGCCATTCCTTCTAGGGGTTCTTTTAATTCCTCTACTAATTGACTAACATCCGTTGCTTGACTTTGACTAATAGTTTGACTCAAAGAGCCCAAATTGACCGTAATTCCAATAAAGGTTCCAATTAATCCAAAAGCTAGGAGTAAATTCGGAAAAATTCGACAAAAATATTCAATTTGTTCGCAGGATAGCCCTAAAACCTGTTCTTGGCTGTAGGCTTGATCAATCAAAGCCGCCGTGTTCACTTGTTCTAAATTTTGGCTGGATTCTGCAAAACTCTGTTCTAAAACTTGTACAATCGCAGGCGGGAGTTCAAGCTCCCGTTTATTGATAATCTGATAAATTTTATTCGCTTGAGTGGTTAAATGTTGATAAAGATTCCAGCGATAATAGAGGGTAATGATCGAGGGAATAAACACAAATATCCCGATCAAAATGATTAACAAAGGCGGTAAAGGAGGAAAAGAAGGAAACAACATAAAATATCCTCAAGATTGAACATGAGCTTAGATTCAAATCAATGTAACTAAATTAAAATGAGTTAACAACCATATTTCCGTAGAATTTCTTCTTTCTCAAATTCATATCCTTTTTGAGTAATGAGCCCCTGATCTAATTTTTGTTTTAGCTGCCTTAATTTTGCCTCTAAACTGTCATCACTTTGGTTAAAATCTCTGGAATTTTTTCCACGCTTTACTAAAGAGGCAGAATCGTCATTAACCGATGTTGGTAAACTTGCAGTCTTAGTTAGACTTTCCTGAATTTTTCGACGAAAACGATTAATAACTCCTTCCTGTCCTAAATTATTAATTGTACCCGGAGTCCCCACAACCGTTGATTTATAAAGATAATTAGGATTAGATTCAGGTAAATTATCCACATAATCCACAAATTGCTGTAATCTGGGTAAATATTGACTTTTCCAGAGATCAGGATTTTGACGAATCTGATTAATTTCCTCCTCTAATAACTCGTTTAACGTTTTCGTCATTTCTCGGTGATTCGCCAGTTCTTCTAACGCTTGATTCCAAATTGGGTTCAGTTCTGCTGTATAATAATAGTCTCGTAAATTATCGTAATATTGAAACTCTAAGCCTTGAGTTTTAGGATTTTTAACAATTAACTGAAATGCTAAACAAGGATAGAAAACATCTTCCAATTCTTCCATGAGTCTAGCATCTGGGGGGATAATATCAGTAAAGGGGATTTGATAATCAGAATGACAAGTTGAGCCATCTTTATTTTGTTCTCGGATATAATGATTTCTGATTTCTTCTAAACCATTAATCAATCGTAAAGGAAAGCCACCATATTCCCTGACAATTAAAATTTGATCTTCAGCTTGAGTCGGTTTTAAAGCCGTTGGGTCGATTCCTAAATCACGAGTCAGAGTCATTTTAAACTGATTTACTTCTACCTCATCGGTATCTTTAAATCCAATAAATTCTTTTCGTTTATCCGAAAGATTAGAAAAATAAGGATCACTGACATTTAAACGTAATAAAGGTTCTGCCTGCTCAATAATTTGTCCTAAACGGGTAGGACGAATTGACCCAGAATAATTTTGAATAAAACGTTTAATCACAGATTTAACAATTTGGTTACTCCGAGAACCAAATTCACCATCTATTTTTTGATCAATTTCTGTTTTTAGTTGCTCTCCGGTGGTACGATTAATCAAATAACAAATCGATTCTCCTACCCCAGATGCCTCTGTAATATCTTTACTCACTAACACCAATGCAGAGCGAAACTCTAAATCTGGTAATAAGGTTTGATAACATTCTTCAATATCTTCTGGAGCAAAAATAGCGTCTCCACTCATTTCATTAAAATTAGAATTGATCAGATCATTTTGTTCTTTCTCATAATTCGTTTTTAAATTCTCGATCATCCGGCTAAAGGTGGCAACTTCAGTCGAACAATCTCTAACATACTTTTGCAAATCATTGACGATTTTTAAGGTTTCTTGAGTCACTGCTAATTTGAAATTATGCTGAATTAACTGAATAATACTTTGAACAGCGTTTCTCGCTAATCTCTGAATATCCGCATTTTTACGATTCAGTATGGGGAGTTCAATTCTTTGCTCTATCTCATCCATGTTCTGTTCTAAATCTCGCCATTTTTTCTCTAAGTCTTCAATTTTTTTCATTCCTCCCCCTTGACTAATTTCTTCCTCTAACTGACGTTGATAGCTGTTTAATTCTGTTTGCATCGCCTCTAACCAATCTCGAACACTTTTAGTCGAAAATTTGGGATTACTTGGGGTCATTAATTCCGCAATAAATTCATTAATATGATCTTTCAATTGTTGAGCGATGCTCGGTTGTACCTGCATTAACCGGGTTAACCAAATTCCTCTTGTTGTTTCTGTTTCCCCAGGCTGAACTTTTCTGAACTGTTCTCGAAATTCTCGTGATAAGTTATTTTTTAAACTGATCCGATCTTCACTATTTTTACACTCATTAATTTTTTGAATTAATTTCTCTCTAAATTTAGTTAAGGTCGTAGAAAAGTCTTTGCTCCCTTCTTGAACGCCTCCAGCGAGTCGTTCTTTAAACCCGTCCCGTTGGATTAAATCACTATACCAATTATATTTAATCAAAAATTGTTCAATAATTAATTGAGGGTCGGGACTTTGACCTTCTCCATTTAACCAAAAATTAACCAATTTTAAACTAATCCGATTTAAGGCAATTTTTACAATAATTTCACGAGGAAAATAAATTGCAGCCAAGCCAAAGGTTAAATATCCTTGGGTATTAGGACGGGGATGATTATCCGATTGAATTAAATGGGTGAGTAAATTATCCCGCATTCCTTTAGCAACGGGGGCTAATTCTCCGATAAAATCTAAGGCGATTTTATGAGCAATCACATTACATAATTTTTGTTGTTCTAAGATTGTATATTCACCGTTCGTTTCATTAGAAATTAAATAAGTATAATCAAATGGGGCGCGAGGTTCCTGAACAATTACCAAATTTTGCATATCATAACAAGCTTCAAATCGAGTCCCCGTACTGCTATAATAATTGAGTTCTTTTAAGGCTGCATAAGTATTGGCATTCATATAGGACGCATTACTATATAACTGTGGACTTACCACTAAATATCCGAGTAATTGCGTGCCTTTATCTCCATAGGATTTCCTTAAACTATAAGCAACATCTAAAAACATTCCGCTTCCCGTACCACCACAGAGGGAACCAATCACAAAAATATTTAATCCGGGTTCAAGTTTTAATCCGGCTTGCAGTAAAGAGGCTTCATGACCCATTGTCCGTTTTGCTGCGGTTTCAATGACAGTTTTGATCTTTTGGTAATTATGAAAAAATGCTAATCTTCCCACAGGTCGAATGCCTTTGGCGCCTTCTTCAACGGCTCTAATATTACGAAGTAATTGAGGCGGAAACCAGCGAGAAATATGATCAAACGGCCCAGAACGATTGGATTGAGAACGCTGTTCTACACCTCGCACAAAATTCGTCACTTCTGCGGCGGTTAAAATGGCATTTACTTTTTCAGAATCTTGAAAACTTAAATCAACACCCCGATAGGTATTACCTGTTTTTAAACTGGCGGACTGAGTGGCGGTTTTATCCGTGTCAATATGAACAAAACTAACAATCGGCAGTTCGGTTAAATCCCCGTATTTTTCTACAATTAACCGCCGAATCCGCATTAAAACATCTCGTCCTGTTCCTCCTAATCCGATACAAATCGTGCGTTGAACTCCTTGTAGTTGATAATCATTCGCTTGCATGATGAATCCCTTTTGGTTAGTTTATTTTTGAATTTTAATGGTTATTCTGTAGTTTTTGGGAGGTTTAGGATTAGGGCAATTAAAATTTATCCTACTCCTAGTTATTTGGATTTTTTTATCGACACTTTTGTCTTGATATTCAATCCGGCTATTGTTCGTTGGTTCTAAATAAAGTTTTTCTCCTTTTCTAACTAAATAAGCCCGAACTTCTGCTCCGGGTACATCAATGGTATCCTGACAACCGGATTCATATTCACCAATGGCAATTCTTTGATGATTACCAAGAGAGCAGGTTTGATCTGCTGCATTATCATCATCGTCAAAATTAACCATCAGTTTCCATTTTTTATTCAGGCGGTAAATTTTAATTCCTATGCCTACACTAGCAAGAATTAAAATTCCTAAAATTAATCCGGGTAGCCATAACTGTTTCCATAAATAAGGAGAAACTAAACAAGTTTCTTTCTGTCCTGGGGTAGGAGTACAGAACTCTTGAACATTCGGGGGAATATCAACAATCGTTAGGTTATATTGTCGCTGTTCTTGAGTTTTAATCGGAAGCGATCGCTGATTTAAGGGTAATTGATTTAACCACTCTTGGCGCTGTTGTGTTTCTGGAGAAGTTGCAACTCGAAAAGGACTTTCTGCTGGGGTTTCCGTCCATTCTTCAGAGGTAGCAGGGGATTTTGTAAATAACGGTGCATCGGTAATCCAAACAACGGATTGTGGTTTAATCGGTTGATTCTGGGTTAAACGACATTGATTGAGATCGGCTAAACCTTGATAAATCGTTAACTCAGCTTGTTGAATATCGGTATTTTGTAATCTCAGGTCAGGCTGAAAGGGAATTAATTGTAAAATCTTTTCTACATCGGCTTTCCCTTTAAACTGAATTGCAGTTTCTAAAGTTAAAGGGTTGATCTCAGGTGTTGAAGGGTTAGTTTTTGTAGCAAAAGGCACAACATAAACGGTGTCTCCTGATTTTAAGCTATCTTCAACAATTTGACGTAAACGCAAATGACCTTCATCATTCAAACCGACGCTTTCCGTTAGGTCAATCGCCAGTACCACATCCCGTCCGCCATGTAGACGAGTGACTGATTCCAAACCGATTTTCTGGAAAGGCGTCAACGGTTGACCTGGTGCGACTGGGGTACAAATCTCACTCAAGATAGTTTACTTAGAAACTTATACAGTTCCTTATCATATCGTAAAACCAGGTGATCCAGAAGGGGTTGGGGTGAAACTTTTTTACCTGTTTATAGGACAAGGGTAGCCAACTTCCTCACCTTCCCCTCCACTGTATCAACGTCAACTCTTTACTACCCATCCCTCCCCTGTAGAGACGTTGCATGCAACGTCTCTACAGGGGGTTTAGGGAATAATCTGTAGTATCTTGCTGAAATACACTATTTATTCCAGACCGCCTTCTTGTTCCCGACGTTTGCGATCTTGAATAAACGATTCAACTAAGGCAACATCCTCTTTACTTCCAATAATTAAAGGAGTGCGTTGATGCAATTTTTCAGGAACAACATCTAAAATTTCTTGGGTTCCCGTTGAAGCTCGTCCTCCCGCTTGTTCCATTAAAAATGCCATCGGTGCAGACTCATATAATAACCGTAATTTTCCCTCTGGTTTCTTAACCGTCCCCGGATATAAAAACACACCCCCTTGATATAAAATCCGGTGAACATCTCCCACTAAAGCACCACTATAACGGGCCGTATATCCTTCATGGCGATGCACATAACGAATATAATCCCGAATGGATTCATCCCATTGCCAAAAATTCCCTTCATTAACACTATAAATCGGCCCGTGCTGGGGAATTGAAATGTTTTCTTTGGCTAAAATAAACTCGCCTAAACTGGGGTCAAGAATGAAGGAATGAACCCCCGTTCCAATGGAATAAACTAACATTGTACTAGGGCCATAAAGAATATATCCAGCCCCGATTTGTTTATGTCCATTTTGCAATAAATCCGTCGCCGCGCCATCTTCATCATTGCCTTCTTGTTGACGAATGGCAAAAATTGACCCGACATTTAAGTTAGTATCTAAATTTGATGAACCATCTAAAGGATCATAAAGCAAGGTATAGCGTCCGATGGGACAGTTTTCGGGAATATAAAAAGGGTTTTCCATCTCTTCTGATGCCAAACGACAGACTAAACCGCTTTGTTTGAACACCGAAATAAAGACGGAGTTGGCATAAACATCCATCTTTTGAACGGACTCTCCTTGAACGTTCACCACCCCTGTAAACCCTAACGCATCATCCACTAAACCCGCCTGGGATAACCTGCGAGCGATGAGTTTTCCCGCCAGTCCGATGCGATTCATTAAAGCACTAATATCTTGAGCATCGGGGGAAAAGCTATGCAATTGTTGAAGAACATGACGAGATAGGGTAGTGCAGTCCCGATCTAAATAATATCCTTGATCAATCGCATCTGAAAAATTAGACCCAACGGATGCTATTACCATAATTGATCGGCTCCTACTTTCCGGTAATTCCTATCTTAACGAAGCCGTTCCAGGGTGTACCAAATCTGAGCAAATTTGGGGGAATTAGCTCTAAAACCGAGTTAGTGAACGCCAATCTCTACCCCTTTAGGCTGGGAAGCCTCACGAAAGGATGAGATCGAAACAAGACGATTTGAAGCAGAATCCCAGAGGATAAACTTAAAACAATCTGAAATATCGGCGATTCGCAGGGTTTTTACAGTCGTGAGTAGGTGTTGATTGTGATGATGGCAGGCTTCAAGATTATAATTAGGAATTCTTTCACAAAGATGATGAATATTATGATAGCCAATATCGGCGGAAAACCATTTTAAAAGGGGCGGTAATTCTAGGTAACTACTGCCCTCAATGGCTCCTCGAAGATAATCCCAACCTTCGGTTTTATGGGCATAGGAACCTTCAAAGTTATGTTGTACAAAAAACACACAAATAAACAGTGCTGCTGAACAGGTGAGAGTAATAGAATAAACACTCCAGAAGAAACCAACCCCTAAAAAATAACTCAGAAAAATCCAGCTACCCACAACACAAATATTATTGAAAAGTAAATCCCAAAACTCACCCGTTGTATACCAAGTTTTGGATTTATAAGAAGAGAAACACCCGATTAAAGTAATCTCTGGATATTGCTTTAAGTAATTGAGTAGATGACCCCAAAACCCATAAATTCCGGTGATTAAAGCCAGTCTGGGCTTAATAGCTAGATAGAAAAAACCACCGGGAAAAATCATCAAGGGGTGTCTGAGAAATTCATACCACCATTGACCCGATGGACTCAGTTTGGCAAATTCCTCCGTCGAAATTAAAGCAGATGGCCCCCGATAGCGCTCCCAATCTCCGTTCGTTTTGTGATGATAGGCGTGTCCTCTTGACCAAGGGTATTGAGGAATGGCGTTAATCACACCAAACATAAAACCAACAACCCGATTAACCTTTTTTGAACTAAAGAGAGAATAGTGTCCGCAATCGTGCATTAAAGAAAAACAACGCACTGAAAACAGCACCATTAAAACCATAATGGGCGGAAGCAACCAAAAGGAAATAGAAGCCGCTTTAACGGCTAAAATCCATAAAAGGAAATAAGGAACAACGGTATTGAAAATTTGATAAGTTGCCCGTAAATTGTTACTTTTGATGTAGGGAGATAGGACAAAATCAGACTTTTTAATCGGGTTTCCTATCATTATAAATTCACCGAATCCAGAAGAATAAAACAGTTGTTGATCATGAATATTTAATATCGAGGAACTTGGGAGTTAACGTAAATTGAATAAGCATCAATACCCCCAGTAATATTTTTTACCTGGGTGAAGCCCTGGCGAATCAGCCATTGGCACATTTGAGCCGATCTCACACCATGATGACACAAAACCAAGGTTTCTTGGGTGGCATCAAGCTCGACCAAAATTTGCTCCGACCATTGGCTATATTTGCTGAGGGGATAATTCATAAACCCTTCAAGTTTTGCCATCTCAATTTCTTCAGGTTCGCGCACATCAATTAACTGAAGTTGAGTTTGAGGAAGAGTTTGCAGTAACTCGTCTAATTCCTTAACGTTAATTTCGGGAATCGGTTGAACAAAAAATTGTGCTGACATAGGATAATTTAGTATTAGCTTTACTCGGGTTAATTAGAAGTCAAAAACTGGTTAGTCATGAATATATATAGCCTTCTTGATTAGAATTGTCTAGGATTCAATTTTATTCCCTACAGGGAAATAATACTAGAGATACCCCGAATATGCAACTCAACCCTGGGTTTTTCATCTCGATAGAAAACAACGCCTCGATAATCCCCTGTGGTACTATTAAAGGACAGTTGATGACCATCGGCGACTTCTAACATTAATTCTCCAATTCTAACTTTCCCCTGTTTACCATCAACATCAATTTGTAAAGCTTTGGAACTATAAATATCGGTCAAGAGTACCCATAAACTATTATTTCGTTTAGCGCGTTTTACTTGAATATGACCAATTTGGAAACTAAATCCATCGGCTTCTGGCCCCAAAAGACGGATTTTTGTACCGGGGGGTAAACCTTGAATTTCATTCTCCGGTAAACTATCAGAACGATGTTGGCTATCGCCGGGATGAAGTTGTAAAAGTTCAGGACGGTCTAACAAATCTAAGCGCGGAGTGTCAATATTTAAGGTGGCGGGATTGATTTTCCAATCATTAGATTTCCGCATAATATCTTGGTGAATTTCTTCCGCCCGGATGGGTTCAGCGACTAAGGCATAATCTTTTTGTTTGAGTTTAGTGGCTAACCATCGTTCTCTCGCAAAGTCTTGTAAAGCCAGTTCATTAGAGTTAATAAATCGTTCATAAAATTTGAGAGTCGGAACCAATTCCCCAATTTTTTCTAAGGCAATTCCCACTTCAACCATCGTTAATTTTTGTCGCCAGTTGTCACTGGATAAGACTTTTTCAATTAAGCCTAAATAACGACTTCTAAAATCCCGTGCTTGTTCAGGGGTTAAATTAGAACGGGCAATTTGACGCAGCAGTTCAAATCTAAATAGAATAGCTTCCAGTTTACTACATTTTTCAATCGCTGCGATCGCATCAATCCAACGTTTAATTTTAATTAAATAATCAATCCAATCTCGTAGGCGATTTTGTCGTTCTAAAGCCCGTCCAAGACAATCTAAATGTTTCAGCCATTGTTGACTTCCTGACTTTCCTGATTTTTCCCATTCTACAATCATCCGTTCAAAATCTCCCGCTTTTTCTAAATAAGGTAATCCTTCGGGAAATCCTGATAATTCGGCTTGGGCAATATTATATTCTCGTTTTTGAGTGGTGTTACTATCCTGCCAACAGCGCACCGCCCGCCGTAAATTTTTCGCCCGATAATAACAATCTCCAGCTAATTCTAAAACACTGTTATATTTGGCTTCATCTAATCCTTCTAAAACCTCTGCAAACCGTTGCCATTCTTCCGGGTCTAAGATTTTTTCCCGCATTAAAATCCGAATTTGACGGCTATAATCTTGAACAGCCGCTTTCCAAGCTTTGACTAAACGATTTTCTTGGAGAATTTGGTTGCTTAAACTCTCTTCTAAAAATTGGGTAAATTGTCGAATATTCGGCAAGGTTTTTGGGGTTTGTGCCATAAATTCAACTAAAGGCTGTTCTACCTGTTTTTTCTGAGGAAATTGGCGATACCATTCCGCTAAAGCTTGCCAACACATTCCATCCCAAAAACAATCCCACGCCTCTAATTCTTGACTCCTTTTGAGGAATAAACGTCCGGCTTCTCGAAAGCGTTTATCAAATTTTAACGCGAAGGCTTCACAAATATCTGCTTTTTCTAAATAGCCTAATTCTCGATAAAATTGTTTCGCCCGTCGCATGGATGTAGCATCTTTTTGATTACGACCATTTTCTTCAAATTCCTGCGCTTGGGAGGCTCTATTATCCCGTTGTAATTCTTCTAAATTATCCCCCCAACGGACTCCTCCAATATAGGTTTCCCAGTTCTCCCGATTATCAACTTGAGTTAACCAATATTGATCATAATGTAAAGAGGTATCCGGTCGCGTCTCTATCGCAGAATCTGTTTCAACAGTAGCATATTGCCATAAATAGCGATCGCCCATTTCCGTATCAATAATGACTAAATCCGACATTCCCCGACTAGCGGCAACATAAAGCTTATTAAAAAAGTATTCTAATTCTAAAGGATGATTTTCTGTTCCTTGGACATAATCAATTAAGGGCCGTTGATTAAATTCTTTAGCAAATTGATCGCCAAATTTATATAAAATTACTAAGGGAAATTCTAATCCTTTCGCTTGAATGGCACTTAAAATATTCTTGGGGGGATGTTCTTCTGTCGCATCAGGAAATAAAGGCGATAAAAATTCATCTCGTCGAATATAGTCTAATTCCCCTCCTGCTTCACAAGGAACAATAAAAATAGGGGATTTTTCAATATGTTTTTTTAACGCTTCAACGGAAAAATTATGTTGTCCAAAAATAAACTTCTGAGGAATAGGAGACTCCAGATAAGATTGCCAAGATTCTTGGGGTTTTAACTCTTGAATTTTAAATAAAATATGTCTCCAAAGGTGAATTAAATTTGTAACTTTTACAATAGACGGACTTGATCTATAATTAGATTCAAGTTCATAAAAGGTCATGGTTAAATTCAGTTGACGAGTTGGGTCAAGGGCGGCAATGACTTGATCAAAAAAGGTCGCCTTAACACTTTCCCAGCGAAATCCAGTTGGGTTTAAAGTTTGAAAGGGATCTCCCGCAAAGGCAAAGGGTAAACACCAGACCGGGGGATATAAATCACAATGAGAAAAAATAGATAACTGCATAATTAATCGCAGTTCTAAGCTGGTAAAATCTTGAGCTTCATCACAAAAAATAGCAGTATAAAGGGGTAAATGATCTCGACGAACTTCTAAGACTTTTCTAATTAAATCTTGATCATCCCAATAGCCTTCTCTGGTGGTTAATTGATAATACCAAGGCCAAACTTGTTTATAAATGGCTTGATAAATTTCAACGGATAAACTACGTTCCCGTCGAGGCACTTCTTGATAATCATCCGGGGTCATATACCCTTCATGTTGTCCGGTTAGGGTATAACCTTTAATAAACGTTCTAATAATATGCCAACACAGTTCGGGAGAATAACGACTATAGCGACGACCGCATCGTTGTCTAAATTCATGAAAACAAATATATTTATCAGGATCAAATCTATCGCTTTCTTCAGGAGGCAATAAACTTAATAGAAATTGCTGAAAAGATTTAAAACAAACATCAATAGAAGGTTTATTTCCTTGCCCATTAGTTTCTAATAAAAATTTATGGTGACTTTTGAGAAGTTTTTCAACTCCTTCTTTAGCCTTACCTAATAATTGTTCATTATACGTTAAAAATAAAGGATGGGGAACTTGAGTTAATTTTTGACGATATTGTAAATAATATTTTTGATATCGATAACAATAATCAGCAAATAAATAAAATAACATGGTAGATTTTCCACTTCCGGCTCGTCCATTAATAAAAACCGGGAGAGAACTACTTCCTAACTCTGGAGTCGATAATTCATGCAGAATCTTTTCTTCCTCCATTGATAACGCCCAATTAATTCCGAATTCCTGTTCGATTTCTAACCAGATTTCGGAATCTCCTAATAAATAATCAGGATAAGAACGTCGAGTATAACGAGCTAAATCTTCTAACGTTAAGTCTTGAGCTAAAATATTACTCAAATTAGAGTGATTTGAAGATTCTGTTAAATCAGTTTCTCCTGAATTAAAATTAAATAAACGAGTAATTTGACCGACTTCAAGAATATCATTGAAATTAGGATAATGATCAAACGTAGATAGGAGAAATAAAACGCTGCGGTTGGGAATATCTGAAGTGAGAATCCAACTATAGAGAATATAACGATTGTCTTCGGATTTACCCGCAATTTCAATATTAGCAAAATCCGTTTTTGTAATCGTGATTCCGGCTTGATCTTCAACTAAACTATCAACAATATCATAATAAGTTCGCCATTGTAGTTGAGTGTCTCGCTGCTTAAACTGTGCCACCCAAATTTCACTTTCACAAATCACAGCATCCGTTGTATTCTTAATCCAATCTGGCCCTTTTAACCAAATTTGGCGTAAATCTTCCGGCAAACTAGGACGACGGGGAAAGGATTTTTGTTCCTCCCGTTGGGCATTAATACTATTATCTAATTCTTTTTGATCAATTAAGGTATCCAGATAATCTCTTCCATAGTCATCGGGATTTCTCAAAAAGGCCTCATATTCTTTTCCCCCTCTCGGAAAAACGGCCAATAAACATAAAATTGGGTCATTTTTAACCCATAGAATTTTTCCCAGCAAGCGCAAATTCCGTATAGGCCGCTTTAAGTAGGGATAATTCCACTCAAATAGTGCCTGTACTGCTACTGTCCCTTGAGCCTTGAGGGTGACGAGTAATTCTGCCACTTGACTCTGGATGCCCTGCTGTTTCGCTTGTGCGTCGAATGTCGGGGTTGTGTAGATTAACATGACTTCGATTTTGACACAATCTGATAAGTGTCACCATAAAGTCATTGTGCGTTATTTAATGGGAAAATATCAAATCGAGGTGAAGCTTAATCTTCAACCGTTAAGGGTGATCCCGATAATCTCCAGTATTTTAGGACATTATGGACTTGCAAACCTGGAAAAATGCTAAAATTAACAAAAACCCATGTATTATTTTTGAAGCATGAGTGTTTCCTAATCTGGCATTATGTCCCAGGGCTATTTCATGGGTCGGGTCAGAAACCGAGGGTACTAGCCATATTTGCTAACGTATCGCCAGCAAATAATATGAAATCCTGAAAATTATACTACAGATAATCCCCTAAACCCCCTGTAGAGACGTTGCATGCAACGTCTCTACAGGGGGGAATTTGTAGCAAACATTTAGGGATTTCATATTACTATCTCTGTTTGCAACAGCAGTCTTTGCTAAACATTTTGTTTGACAAAGACTGCTATACGGATACTTTTTTGCTAACAGCTATCAAGCGATAAATTCTGAGGAATTAATTAAGGTACTATCAAAACCCAACAGTTTAACAAGTTCCTCTCCCGTATTGGCAAGTTTAATGATTGTATTACCATTAACGGTTGTGATTTGCAACGCTTCAAGAATTAATCCGCCTGTTAACTGAATCTGATCTTCGCCTAGAGTAAAATCATTAATGATATCTACTCCTGTATTCCCTGCAATATAAAAGCGATCGCGTCCTTTACCTCCGATTAAAATATCATTTCCTACATCTCCAAATAGGTGATCATCTCCTTCTCCTCCCTCTAAGAAATCATCTCCTTGTCCACCATAAAGACTATCATCTCCTAAATCTCCAAACAAGTTATCATTGTCTTGATTTCCAAATAGCAAATCATTATCTTTTCCACCATAGAGAAGATCTCCAGCAGCGCCGCCATGTGCTTCATCATCTCCTTGACCTAATGCAATGGTTTGGCCTAGTTTATCTCCAACAACAATATTTTTTCCGGCATCGCCCAAGAGTTGCATTTGCCCCCTTAATAAAGCAACATTAATATTTTGGAGTTGAATAATATAATTAGGCAAATCCGTACTATCAATCAAGCTAATTTGTTGATTTCCGACTCCTGTTTGTTGTGATAAAGCTACATTGGCTTGTATCAGAATGGGCTGACTACTCGGTAAATCCTCTGGCAATTGGGAGAAAGGAGCAACCATAGAGAAATCCCATTGGGTATTGGTATCAAACCGAGTTAAAATTTGTTGAGCCAATTGATTGAGTTCAGAAGATTCAGTTCCTAGCGTTTCTTGAAGATCTGTTTGTAAATTTTGCAAGGTGCGATTATTTCCTGTCAAAGTTGCACCGCCAATCTTTTCAGGGACAGAAACTTCAAAGCTTTCTCGATTGAAATGTTCAAAGATTTCTTGATTGGTCGCGTTGGCGTTAATCGGTTGTTCAGAAATACTCAATTTCTGGGGAACTTCCAGAGGAAATACCATACCCCCATTGGAATTCAATACATAATAATGCTGAGAAAATGTATCGTCTCCTGGATCTAACAGGGGGATAGAATTAAGATTCTCAGATGCAAGGTCATCAACCAAGGATATCACATCATATTGAGGTGCGATTAAAGTTTCTTGATATTCCATGCCCTCACGTGGCTTCGGGAAAGTCAAGAAACGGAGATTGGCACCCTGATAAACAACAACCTCAGTTAACGAAATTAGAGTGTATCTTACTCTGCTAAATTCTCTAGCTCGACGTAAAGGTAAACTGCCAGACCTTCCTAATCGACCTACCAAAGCAAATCTTTCAGCACTTAGTGCGTTCAATACTCGTATAACGCCAGATTGATTTCCTACGTTTGTTATTAGGTCTACAAAGGCGGAATTGTTGAATGCCGAAATATTCAACAAACCACTAAGCTTCATTTTAGATACAAATGCTTCAAGTACCGCCCTGGGATCTCCCTGCAGTGCCAATGTTGCTTGAAACAGTGGTGTTGTCGCTAGTTGTCCTGGGGTAACCCCCAGGTCTTTAGCAATAGGGTTAAGATAGTCAGGGAGATTGTTGTCTGTTTCCTTAATGATGGCCGTCGGGGGAGTGGTATCACCAGAAGGTAATGGTGTTGGGGTACGGGCTAAGGTTGGTGTGGGCGTTGGCGTCGGTTCTAACGTTGGTAAGGGTGTGGGCGTTGGAGCTATTGTCGGCGCTGGGGTACGGGCTAAGGTTGGTGTAGGTGCTGGAGTTGGTTCTAACGTCGGTGTAGGTGTTGGAGTTGGTTCTAACGTCGGTGTAGGCGTTGGAGTCGGTTCTAACGTCGGTGTGGGCGTTGGAGTTGGTTCTAACGTCGGCGCTGGAGTTGGAGTTGGTTCTAACGTCGGCGCTGGAGTTGGAGTTGGTTCTAACGTCGGCGCTGGAGTCGGTGATATTGTCGGTGTAGGCGTTGGAGTCGGTTCTAACGTCGGTGTGGGCGTTGGAGTTGGTTCTAACGTCGGTGTGGGTGTTGGAGTTGGTTCTAACGTCGGTGTGGGTGTTGGAGTTGGTTCTAACGTCGGTGTGGGCGTTGGAGTCGGTTCTAACGTCGGTGTTGGGGTCGGTGATATTGTCGGTGTAGGCGTTGGAGTCGGTTCTAACGTCGGTGTTGGGGTTGGTGTTGGGCTAGGTGTTATCGTCGGTGTGGGTGTTGGGGTTGGTGATATTGTCGGTGTAGGCGTTGGAGTCGGTTCTAACGTCGGTGTGGGCGTTGGGGTCGGTGATATTGTCGGTGTGGGCGTTGGAGTTGGTGATATTGTCGGTGTTGGAGTCGGTGTTGGCGTTATGACCTCAACAGTATAAGTTTCACCTGTATTAAAGGCTGTGGTTAACGAGTTTCCAGCAATATCTTTAATGGTTGGAGTTGCTGAGGTATCGAGTCGTAATGTTCCGTTTCCACTAATATTATTGACGGTAA